>NZ_JBBMFC010000011.1:0-103760 GCF_040096225.1 Hominiventricola aquisgranensis
TCTGACATCATTATATCAGAAAAGCGGTTCTAACAATAGCAAAACCCCGCAAAAGCGGGGCTTTGTCTACAGTCTGATACCATCAAAATGATGGTTTTTCCACTAAGTTTGCCATTAATTTGATGGTTTCCATTATATCTGCCGTTCCAGTTTCCTCATATAAAGCACATATACAACAAAGATCGCACCACCGGTCAGGATCCACGATACCACGTATACATTCATCAGCATGCCATATGTCGGGAACATCCTAAATACTGTCACCAGCCAGATCAGTCGGAATACAACGGTTCCAAGGATCGTGATAATGGATGGTTCCAGCGACTTGTCCATGCCTCGCAGAGCTGCGCTTTCTACCTCATAGGTTGCCGTCAGTCCTTCCAGTGAGCATACATGATGCATACGGATCAGGCCGTATACTGCAACTGCCTCGCTGACGGTGTAGATGCTTACAAAGAAATCATCCCAGATCATGAAGATAATGCTTAAGATCTCCGTAAAGCCAAAGCCAAATGCCAGACACAGCCAGAAGATCTTCTTACAACGCTTCAGATTGCCTGCACCAAAGTTCTGGCTGGTAAATGTAACGGCCGCCTGAGCAAATGCATTTGCAATATCATATGTAAAATATTCAAAGTTCAGCGCCAGGGAAGAACCTGCAATGGCATCCTCGCCAAAAGAGTTGATTCCACTCTGGATAAATACATTGGAAACAGAGAAAATTGCTCCCTGGATACCAGCCGGAATACCGATCATCAGCACACGCTTCAGATCTTTCCACTCGATCCGCATCTTATGAAACTCAAACCGGAATTCATCCCGCTTCCGATGCAGACAAGAGATAACCATAACCGTACTGACCATATTGGAAATAGTTGTTGCAATGGCAACACCGGCTACACCCAGATGAAATTCGATCACCAGCAGCAGGTTCAGGATTACATTCAAAGTTCCAGAGATGATCAGATAATACAATGGTCTCCTTGTATCCCCATAGCTTCTGAGAATCGCTGCTCCAAAGTTGTAGATCACCATAAAGGGAAGTCCCAGGAAATAGATCCGGATGTATAACAGTGCATCTGTCATAACGCTCTCCGGTGTTCCCGATGCCTCGAGCACCGTTCTGGCGGTGAGCATACCGACTCCCATCAATACAATTCCAAGAACTGCACCAAAAGCCAGGATCGTATGTAACATACCGCTGATCTTTTCCCTTTTATTCTGTCCGATCAGATTTGCAAGCGCCGCATTAGGTCCCACTGCCAGACCTACGATCAGATTTACAAAGATACCAACCAGTGCCACACAGCTTCCAACGGCCGCTAACGCATTGCTTCCTGCAAATCTGCCAACCACTGCCACATCTGCGGAATTAAATAACTGCTGAAGAATACTACTGAATGCCAGTGGAATCGCAAACAGAATCAGCTTGCCTGCCAGCTTTCCATTCAGCATATCCATCTCTTTTGCTTTTGTTGCTTCACTCATAACTGACCTCTAACCAAGTAATTTCTTTACCCAGTCTTCCAGAAGCTTTTTCGACTCGCGGGCTTTGCTTCCATTGACAGAAAGCCCCTCTTCCACATCCGCTCCTGGTGCATATTTTTTAATATCTGCTTCGCTGACACCCATTCCACTACCCTCATTTGTACAGAACGGCAGGATCTTCTTTCCAGAAAAATCATACGCATCTAAAAATGTTGCCACAGGCATCGGAATGGTGGAACAATAATTAGGATACCCAAGAATCACCACATCATAATCTGCAATGCTTTCCGGCATGGTCTTTAATTCTGGTAAATGGTTTTTCTGTAGATCTTCTCTTGCCTGTGCCACACATTCCCGATAGTTATCAGAATAGGGTGCCTTCATCTCTATCTCAAAAGCATCAGCATCCAGACTCTCTTTTAACAGCTCTGCACAGATTTTTGTATTTCCAATGGAAACCGGTCTGATTTCACCACCAAAATAATTTTCTCCTGCTCTTGAAAAATATGCGATCAAAATATTACTCATTTTCATTTCCTTCTTTCATTTTTCTATAATCTTCGGTTGTCATGATCTTAAGATGCAGCGGGCTCAATCCCTCCAGTACTTTGATGGCTGCCTCTTCTGTAGTCTCATCGATACCAGCAACTGCATCTTTCAGATAGATCACATAGATACCCATGTCAATCAGACTCATAACAGTTGACAGTACACAACATTCCGCTACCACACCAGTCACGATCACACAGGATTTTTCCTTTACCTTTTCCCGGATCAAAGCATTTTCCAGTGAAGAATACGTAGATTTTTCATAAACTGGATATCGATCCGTATATGGCTTCAGATCTGACACCAGATCATTGAGCCATGGATCTGCGTTCACTGCTGCATTTTCCCGGTTATAATCCTTCCAGACTCCAACCGGCTGCACAGCTGCCGTATACTTTGTAAATAGTACCTCTTCCCTGGTCACATGATCCAACAATATGCGAATGTTCCGATCCGCTTCCTCGAATCGCTTACACTCCCATGCCTGGCCTTTTCCATACACATTCTGCATATCAATGACCAGAAGCATCGGGTTTTCTAATCTTTTCTTCATCATGAATCTCCTTTTGGCTGTCCCAGCACGATCTGAATCAGATTCTTGTCAAGCATCAGGGTACGGTTCCATGGATTGATGATCACACCCTCAATTCCCTCTGTTTTCAGTGCGGACTCAAATAGTGGATGAATCCCGGTGAGGAAGGTGGACATAACGCTTCCTCCGCCTTTCAGTTCCTCCTCAAAGCTGGTAAAGGCAGCCCACCATAGTTTCCCATCTTCCGTCTTCACTGCACGTACCTTCAACTGTTCATCAGCTCCAGGTGTCTCCAGTGCCAGTATAAACTGTCCCTGCTCCCGCATCCGTCGACGGACAACGGTCAGTGTATGAGCTAACATATCTGCAGATAACTCCTGTTGAAGTGCAGCAATTGCTTCTTCTATTTTTTCATTTCCACGCAACCCTTCGTCCTGGCTGATATGATCTGTATGTTCCATCGTCATTCTCCGATTCTTATTATTTTTTTCTATTATACCCAACAAGATTCCGACTTGCAATATGCCTGTTTCATCATAAAAGCTTTGTCCTTGTGAACCATCTGTGTTATATTGTAACTATCAATAATCTGAGGCAATAGCCAAAGACCATTTTCAACTGAAAATATGTAGTAAAAGTGAGGAAAAAACATGAATTACATCATGCATGGAACTGCCAGTGAAAAAGAGGAAATCCTGGCTTTGTATAAATCTCAGCTTGGCCGTGAGTTCTGTCCCTGGACAGAATTCTATCCTACGGAAAAAGAAATTGATTTTGATCTGTCAAGGGACTCCCTTTTTGTAATGAAAAATAAAGCGGGCCGTATCATCGCAGCTATTTCCATTGATCTGGATGCTAATGTAGAAGCACTTCCCTGTTGGAGCACTTCTCTGCAGCCAGGCGGTGAACTGTCCCGTCTCGCCGTGGCAATAGACTGCCAGAATCAGGGAATTGCCAGAGAAATGCTCAAGCATGGCATGGATGTCTTACGTAACCGTGGTTATTTGAGCGTTCATTTCCTGGTAAATAAATATAACATCAAAGCGATCCGTTCCTATGATGCCCTTGATTTTCAGATCGTTGGCGAATGTAATCTTTATAATCAGCCATACTTGTGCTATGAAAAAGCACTATAAGAAAGTGAGAACTACTATGGAACCTAAGCAATCTATCTTAACCCGGACATGGGTCGTTGCTTCCCTCGCCTGTGTCTGCTGTATTTTGTGGGGCAGTGCTATTCCAACCATCAAAACCGGTTATCGCCTTTTGCAGGTGGACTCTGCTGACACTGCCAGTCAGATCGTCTTCGCAGGTGTCCGCTTTACTCTGGCAGGACTTCTGGTCCTTCTGTTTACATCACTCAAAGAGAAAAAGGCCATGCTTCCGGACCGGCAGACTCTGACCTGTGCAGTTCCGGTCTGCCTGGCTCAGACATTTGTCCAGTATTTCTTCTTTTATATCGGTGTGGCACATACATCCGGAGTCAAAGGCGGCATTATCACAGGTCTTGGAAATTTTATAGCAATCTTATTTTCCTGCCTGCTTTTCCGGAAAGAAAAAATGACCGTCCCTAAGCTGATCGGTTGTATTCTTGGATTTGCAGGAGTTGTGATCATCAATCTGATGGGAAATTCCATGGATATGGGATTTACTCTGACCGGTGAAGGCTTTGTACTGATCTCTCAGCTGTCCTATGGAATGTCAACCGTTCTGATCAGCATTTATTCTAAAAAAATCTCCTCCGTTGTCTTAAGCGGTACCCAGTTTACTATGGGAGGAATTCTTCTATTTGTGACCGGCATACTAATGGACGGACACTTAGAGCATATAACCTTTGCAAGCAGCCTTCTGATTCTGTATCTTGCTCTGGTATCTGCTGTCGCCTACACCTTATGGTCCGTCCTGCTCACCTATAACCCGGTATCAAAGGTAGCAATCTTCGGTTTCGTAAACCCTCTGTGCAGTGTGATGTTGTCTGCACTGGTTCTTGGCGAGGTCCGACAGGCCTTCAATCTGGGAAGTCTGATTGCACTGGTTCTCGTCTGTGTGGGAATCTATGTTGTAAATTGTAAAAAAGCAAAATAATGATCTGGAGGAGATTTTAATATGAAACATCTACTGATCCTTGTAACCTACAAATTAAAATCTGGCATGCGTGATGCTTTTCTTAAGACCATGTCAGAATCCGGGATTCTGGAAGAAGTACTGAAGGAAGACGGTATCGTCCGCTACCACTACTATCTGGATGAATCTAATCCTGACATCATCCTTCTGGTTGAGGAATGGCTCACTGCTGAACATCAGAAAAAGCACCTGGAAACACCGCATATGACAAGATTCCAGCCTATCAAAGCGGAATACATTCTTGAAACCATCGTTGAGAAAGCGGAGATTTAAATTAAATTTTTCTAAACTTATTGCATATTTTCTGAAGGCTGTATATACTGTAAATAGTAGATGGGCTATATGCTTATCATGTGGGCTGACACATAAAATCCGACTTTCTTTCCGGACTTCGGGTGCCGGACAGTTGACTGGCAACGGTAAAACCAGTGTTTCTTATCGGACTTCGGGTGCCGATCAGTTGACGGACAACGGTAAAATCAGTCACTAAAGGAAGGTATCATCTGCTACGGTGAATGAACCTTCCTTTTAAATTTCTATAATTATTTCACATTAAGGATCCCCCTCTCATGAGCAAATCAGAAGCAGTCCGCATTATCAGTAAGTGTGCTAATATTTACAAAAAACGTTTAGATGGTTATCAGATCGTTTTTGTATATCGCGATGAAAACAATCATTCCAATTATATGGAAGTAAAATTCCGTTCTTATAATTTTTTACATTTCACTGGAGTAATCCCTCGAAATGGATTAAGTGCCAACGATTTCTATCGTTTTGCGTTAAATAATCGATTAAGTGAACGAGATTTTATTTTTAAAAATAATCATACAACGATATTAAAATTAAAAATACTTGATGCAATTATGAATATTGATACCAAAGCAAGGATGATAGGAAATTATATTGGTCCTCATTTAGACCTTTATACAGAAAAAGTAACCGGCACTACTACTGCATGCCTTGGTTTAATTGAAAAAGAAAACTTTTATTTACCCAATAGTGTTTTGAGCGAAGATATTCGAGTTATTATTCCAAAACCACCTGGAAAAATATATGCTATCTTCAAAAAACCTATGAATAGTCCTTTGTATACGCAGCTTACATACCATACAAAAAATTTGAAGATTACGAAAAAGTGTCTTCCGCAAACTTTGGTCACGCAAATCGAACCATTGTTATTGGAAGACACTTAAAAATCTTACTCTTCGTCCTCATCCATATCTACATAAGCCTGTGCGATCCGTCTATAATCAAACTCTTTCGCAATCTTCTTTACCGTGAAATCGTCCCCATCCATGATACTCTCATAAATATATCTTCCTTCATCATCAATGGTATCATCTGTGACAACTGCACCTACCACATAGTGCTTGTCCTCAAAATCAAACTCATCAACCACAGCCATCTCCACGTCTGATCCGTCACTGGCTGTTACATGAAATGTTACATACTCTTCAAAAATCTCTTCCATTGTATCATCCTCCTTTTAAAATACCATCTGCACAAGAATCATATACAGTATAGTCCCTCCGCCGATGGATAACAAGGTATTTTTCTTCCATTTATGCAGTACCATGATAAACAGGATCGCAATGGCTTCCGGCAATCCATAGGTGGAGCTGGCTGGCACATCCTTCAGGCAATAAATAACGAGAAGACCGATCACTGCATAGGGAAGCACCTTTCCCAGATACTGAATATAGGCAGGCGGTGTCTTTCCTTCCGGAAAAATCAGAAATGGCAGGAATCTGGTCACCATGGTTCCCAGTACAACGGCAACAATCGTAATAATACTCTGTGTAGTCGTCATCACTCTTTCACCTCCGGCTGCAGGTATTTTTTCAGTGCCATAAAGCATACAATAATCAGTGCCATAGACGGAATAATAAAATTCTGGCTGCCAAAGACAAACAGACAGACGATTGGAATCACCAGTCCGATCAGGGCAGGTCTGTGGTCTGGATGCTCTTCCCACTGTCCCATGAACATAACAACGAACAATGCGGTCATGACGAATTCAATCCCCGTCGTATCAAAATGGATCACATAACCCAACAGTGCGCCTGCAGTAGCTCCACAGACCCAGTATAGATGATTCAAAAATGTAACAAAAAACATGAACCATCCTTTGTCCACATCTTCCGGTGGGGTGACTGTACAGTTGATACTGAAGGACTCGTCACACATTCCATAGATCAGATAAAACTTCTTCCAGCCTGTATGCTCATATTTATCCAGCATGGAGATTCCATAGAACAAGTGCCTGGCATTGACCATCAATGCCAGCAGAAAGGCTGATAGGGGATGAAAGGCTGACAACAGCAGATTGACTGTCACAAATTCCATGGAGCCTGCAAAGATGAACATACTCATAAACAGCGGATACCCTACAGAGAATCCTTTGCTCCTCATTAAAAATCCATACGACATACCCAGGAACAAAAATCCCACACAGATGGGCAATGTATAGGGCAAGGCCGCTTTGAAAGCTTTTGTTTTCATAAAAAATGAACCTCACTATCTTTGGTAAGGTTGTGCACTGCACAACAACTTTTTAATCATACCACCAGATAGTGAGGAACTTCAATACTATTTTTTATTCGTCTTTTTCAAGTACGATTGCTCTGACTGCTTCCGTCAGATCTACCACCCTGAAAACATTTTATAAGAGCGACACTTTCTCCGTAAAAATCCGAGAACTAACAAAGCCGATGCTCTCGCACCGGCCTCGTTAAGATTTGATAAGGGATTTTGGACATCCTCAATATACAATACTTTTCACTTTTTGAACTACCAAATCTATGTAAAATTTTGTAAAACCTATGTAAACAAATACGGTGTCACTTATGCATACATTGTCTGAAAATCAAGACGAATCAGGCGGTTACCATCCTCGTCCTGCGGATTTCTCATATAAATCAGATCCATGTCACTGGCCTGAAATTCCATAACGGCCTGTTCCGGCAGGATCGTCCGATAGGCTCTTGGCCAATGGCCGCCGCTGGGAATTGTCCGTTCGTTCTTTGGATCCCACAGGATCAGAGATACCACTTTTGCATGACACGCAAGTGCAAGCTCAATCGTTTTCTGTAAACCTAAAAACTCTGCTGCAAGTGTCACCAGCAGCACATCAGAATCTTCCGCTTTTGGATTCCTGCAGTCGAGCTCGTATACCTTCTCGTCTTCGTATTGCTCAATCTGCTGTCTGTGGATGGCATCCAATAAAGTCTGAATCACCTTTCATTCCTCCTCGTATGTCGCTCTTCGGTCTATATGTCTGCAATACAGTATTTTCAATGTTTCTATATATTAGACAATTCATGTATCCAAAAAGTTTCATATTCAGAAAAATTTTTAGAAAAATGTTCCGATCAGGTGTACCACAAATGCTGCCAGCCATGCGATCAAGCACTGACCGATCACCACTCCACATGCCCATCTGCCTCCAAGCTCCCTCTTTACAGAAGCAATGGCTGCCACACACGGTGTATAGAGAAGGCAGAACACAAGCAAAGCCATGGCATCCAGCGGACTCAACAGTCCGGACAGGGCAGTCGTCGTTCCAAAGAGAACAGTCAATGTAGATACTACGCTCTCCTTTGCCATAAATCCAGTGATCAGTGCAGTAGAGATCCTCCAGTCACCAAATCCTACCGGAACAAATAACGGTGCGATCACACCTGCCACTGCAGCCAGTATGCTGTTCTGAGAGTCTGTAACCATATTCAGATGCAGATCAAAGCTCTGCAAAAACCAAATCATAATGGTTGCAATAAAAATCACTGTAAAGGCACGATGTAGAAAATCTTTGGCTTTATCCCACAGCAAGTGTCCGACATTTTTTGCCCCCGGCATCCGATAGTTTGGCAGCTCCATGACAAATGGAACCGGTTCTCCTTTGAACAGCGTCTTACGGAATACAAAAGCCGTTCCAATTCCCATAAGAATGCCGAACAGGTACAGACCGATCATAACCAGCGCTCCATATCTTGGGAAAAATGCAGCTGCAAAAAATGCGTAGATCGGAAGCTTTGCAGAGCAGCTCATAAATGGTGTGAGCAGGATCGTCATCTTACGGTCACGCTCTGACGGAAGTGTACGACTTGCCATAACACCTGGTACCGTACATCCAAAACCGATCAGAAGCGGCACAATACTTCTGCCTGACAGTCCCATCTTTCGGAGTAACTTATCCATAATAAATGCGACTCTTGCCATATATCCACTGTCTTCCAACATGGACAGGAAGAAAAACAATGTAACGATGATTGGCAGGAAACTTAACACACTTCCAACCCCATGGAAAATACCATCGATAACAAGAGACTGTAACACTTCATTTACATGGAACGTCTCCATTGCCTGAGCAGTAACTTCTGTCAGCTTTCCAATTCCGAGCTCTAACAGGCTTTGCAGTCCCGCACCAACAACATTGAAGGTCAGAAAAAAGACTATACCCATAATAGCAATAAATGCCGGAATTCCGGTATATTTGCCGGTAAGGACTCTGTCGATCTGCTTACTGCGGAGCCGTTCTTTGCTTTCATGAGGACGGATGACTGCCGCTTCGCATACTTTTTCAATATACCGAAACCGCATATCTGCAATGGCAGAATTGCGATCCAGTCCCGTCTCTTCCTCCATCTGACAGATAATATGCTCAAGCATCTCCTTCTCATTCTGACTTAGATTCAGAAGTTCCATCATGCCTTGGTCATTTTCTGCCAGTTTGCTTGATGCAAAACGAACAGAAATACCAGCTTTTTCTGCATGATCTTCAATCAGATGCATGATTGCATGGAGACATCGATGCACACCTCCATTCTGATCCTCTTCATCACAAAAATCTGTAACTTCAGGACATTCCTGATATTTTGCCACATGGACTGCATGCTCCACCAGTTCCTCGATTCCTTCTCCTTTTGCAGCAGAGATAGGAATGACCGGCAGCCCTAAGAAAGATTCCATTTCATTGATTCGAACTGAGCCACCATTTGCCCGTACCTCATCCATCATGTTTAATGCCACAACCATGGGAATATTTAATTCCATCAGCTGCATGGTCAGATAGAGATTTCGCTCCATATTGGTTGCATCCACAATGTTGATGATTCCCTTTGGTTTATCTCTCAGTACAAACTCTCTGGTTACAATCTCCTCACTGCTGTACGGAGACATGGAATAGATTCCGGGAAGATCTGTGATCAGTGTCTCCGGATGACCTTTGATCACACCATCTTTTCGGTCTACTGTCACACCTGGGAAATTGCCCACATGCTGATTAGATCCTGTGAGCTGATTGAATAATGTCGTCTTTCCACAGTTCTGATTTCCTGCCAGCGCAAAGGTCAGTGTAGTTCCTGCCGGAAGTTCATGTTCTTCTTCCTTATTATGATATTTTCCACCTTCACCGTAGCCTGGATGAGCTTCTGGATCTTTGAAAGGCTTACATTCCGGATGCCATTTTGCTTCATGTGGTTTGCTGATCATAATTTTATCTGCATCATCCAACCGAATCGTCAGTTCATATCCATGGATCCGTAACTCTACCGGGTCTCCCATAGGTGCATATTTTACAACGGTCACTTCTGTTCCCTGAATCAGTCCCATATCAAGAAGATGCTGCCTTAATGCACCTTCTCCTCCTACAGAGAGTATCGTTGCTGTCTTTCCTGGTTGTAATTCTCTCAGTGTCATTCTTCACCGTCTCCTCATTTGGTATTAATAATTGAGATTTATTTTCAGTTTGTTCGGATTAACTTTAACACTGATGAGACTTTTTTTCAATAATATTTCATCATATATGAAAACCCATCGAACAAAATCCGATGGGCTTAGCAATAGCTTATTCATAATTCATTACCAAAAACAGTGGTTTGATCACGATGATCTCATCATATTCTTCCTGTTCAACTGTTACACTGGCATTCAGCTTCTGAAGATCTTCCTTTAATAGCTGAAGTGCTTCCTCTGCTGTCTGTGCACGGCCAGTTCTCACAATATCCTGCATCCACTTTATCACGACCGGATGTGCATAACAAGCAGGAAGCGGGAAGTCTGAAGATTTCTGTATGTAATCTTCCATCGTATGTACAGCATTTTCTCTGCGCTTTTCAATGGCTGTCCTGTTATTCTTGGCTGTAGGCAATACATTTGCGCCAGCAAACAGGAAAATAGCTGCCAGACCAAACAGAAGGAAATACATTCCAAAACCGGCATGGGTAATCAATGCGAAGATTCCATAGATCAATGCTCCGGCTCCCAGCAACGTGATTGCAAGGGCCACCCACTTATACGCAGGGTTGCTCTGTTCATAGATTCGTTTCTGTTTCGCAGACTGACTCAGTTCGAGGCACAGCTCTGGTTCTTTTTCCAGATATTTCTTCGCTTTCTCCAATGACTTTACAGTCGCTTCTGCATCTTCAGACAGAATCAGACCTTTGTATTTCTCCGCCAGACGCTTTTCTTTTTCCGCCAGTTTTCGCTCTGCCTCCACACTGTGCAATGGAATCCTAGGAAAATGCGTCTCCACATAAGCAAGCAGACGATCTACATCTTCTTCATGTTTGAAGTTGCACTGCTTCTGCTTTCCATCATCGTATTCAACTACCAGATACGGAAGAGAACCAAAGACTCCTTTTCCGGTAAAACCACCTTTACTCATGGCGATCCTTTTAAAAATTCTTGTCACAGAATCCATGGACACATAGAATCTTCGATCAATATAAAAGCTGTTCAGGTAGATTGCCTTCCGTCCCACTCCGCATGGACCAAATCTTCTACATGTTTTTTTATCCTGTGCCAGTTCATCATCTGGAATAACTATCTGTCCCAGTCTTTGTGGTCTCATCATTGTATCCTCACACTCTTTTTACTATTTTGGGGGCAAATTTCTTTGCCCCCAATCGTCATTTCTTATATGTAATTCTCATTCTTTCCCTTAAGCTGCTGCTTTCATAGGTTTCTTTGTCGCATGGATAAAGATTCCAAGGAAAACTGCTGCCAGGATAATACCTGCCGGGTATGCGATCGTTGTAGACTGATTCAGGCACTCAGATGCGCAGAAGAAATAGGTCATAGATACGGCACTCATGAATGTTGCCGGTACTGCAGTGATCCAGTAATTCTTCTTCTCACGGAACAGATACATACTTGCGGTCCACAGAACGATCATAGCCAGCGTCTGGTTGGTCCAGCTGAAGTATCTCCATACGATTGCATAATCCAGATGGCCTACAAATGCACCAACTGCCAGCAGCGGTACGCAGAGCATCAGTCTCTTCTGGATCTGGTTCTGATCGATCTTGAACCAGTCTGCCAGTACCAGACGGGCACTTCTGAATGCAGTATCACCAGAAGTAATCGGGCAGACAATAACACCGATCATGGCCAGAGCCACACCAACAGAACCCATGGTCTTAATGCACACATCATAGATTGCTGCGGACTGTCCATTTGCAAGGATCTCACTTAATCCGGTGCTCAGACCGCCAGTTGCTTCGTATACAGCACATCCAGCTGCTGCCCAGATCAGAGCAATCACACCTTCAGCTACCATAGCACCATAGAATACAAAGTGTCCCTGTTTCTCAGACTTCATACAACGTGCCATCAACGGCGACTGTGTGGAATGGAATCCGGAAATCGCACCGCAGGCAACAGTAATAAACATGAAGCTCCAGATCGGTTTTCCATCCGGATGCATATTTGTGAAATGAGTCCAAATCTCCGGAATGGTGTATGCAGAGTTGGTAAAGATACCAAAGATAACACCAACCGCCATAACGATCAGACAAATACCAAACAGCGGATAGATCCGTCCAATGATCTTATCAATAGAAATAAAAGTTGCAATAAAGTAATAAGCCAGAATAATCCACAGCCATACCTCTGCACTTGCAAATGTACCTGTGATTCCTTTGTTTTTCAACAAAGTCACAATCAGTCCAGCCGGTCCTACTGCAAACACTGTACCTACCATAACCAGAAGGACAACACTGAATACTCGCATGATGTTCTTCATCGCACCTCCAAGATAGATACCACATACCTCAGAAATAGATGCGCCATTATTTCTTTCAGAAAGCATACCTGAGAAATAATCATGTACACCACCTGCAAAGATGGTACCAAAGGTGATCCACAGGAATACGACCGGTCCCCAGAGGGCACCCTGCATGGCACCAAAAATCGGTCCCAAACCTGCGATGTTCAGAAGCTGTACCAGAAACAGCTTCCACTGTGGCATAACCACATAGTCGACTCCGTCATTGATCCTGACTGCAGGTGTCTCTCTGTCGTCCGGTGCAAACGTATTCTCAACGATCTTACCATAGACAAAATACCCTCCAATCAAAAGAGCAAAACAGATAATGAAGCTTAACATAACCAACACCTCCCAATGGTTGATATATAATTAATACGTTTACATTATATATCAACCTGCACATTTTACAACAGGTAATTCGATTATTTTCGTCAAGTTGCCAAACTTTTCTGCTTTGCTCTTAATATGTACTATCTAATTGTATTTATTTTATACAAATGCAAATCCGATGACCAGATACAGGATTACTGCCAGTGTTCCACAGCAAAGTGCGTATGGAAGCTGTGTCTGTACATGATCAATATGGTCGGATGCCGATCCAGTTGAGGAAAGAACTGTCGTGTCCGACAATGGAGAACAATGGTCTCCGAATACACCGCCGCCTGCTACTGCACCGAAGCATGCGTATACCAGTGTTCCAAGCTCCCCGCCAGTAAAGGTAAATGCCAGCGGCAGTGCGATCGGCATACAGATCGCAAAAGTTCCCCAGGAGGATCCAGTTGCAAATGCCATGATTGCGGAGATGATGAAGATAATTGCCGGAAGCATAGCCGGTGTCAGGAAGCTCTCACTTAAGGATACGATATAGTTTGCAGTTCCCATATCTTTACTTAAAGCATTGATGGAATATGCCAGTGCCAGCAGAGTAACTGCAGGAACTGCACCTTTAATACCCTGGGTAAGAGTATTCATGATCTCCTGGAACGGAATACCCTGGAGCAGCATGCTGATACTCATGAAAATGATAACAAACAGGAATGCTTCCATAGTCTTTGCAGAACCAAGAGTGATATAGGTTCCCAGCGCGATGCTGATGATCATCAACACTGGCAGCAGGAAGTTCAGGAATATCCGTGGTTTGATACCTTCATATGGTTTCATCTCCGTCAGCTCTTTACCGATCAGCGGAACAGCTCCGTCACGGAGTACTTTTCCTTCATTCATGGCACGCTCTTCTGCTTTCTTCATAGGTCCAAAGTCTTTGATGATTCCGGAACCAATCAGACCTACCATAATAACAGCAAGAATTGCATAGAAGTTATATGGAATTGCTTTCAGGAACAGGGCGGAACCGTCCTCTTCTGTTACGATGCAGCCGATGCCAACTGCCAGTCCGCTCAAATATGCAGCCCATCCGGTGATCGGTACCAGTACGCTGACCGGTGCGGATGTGGAGTCTGCGATATAAGCCAGCTTCTCACGGGAGATTCTTGCTTTATCAGTGATGCTTCTCATGGTAGAACCAACGAACAGCGGGCTGAAGGAATCACTGAAATATACAAAGATTCCAAGAACCCATGCCATGAGCTGTGCTCCACGGCGGCTTAAATTCTTATCGTGGATCATCTGAGAGAAGCTCTGGATTGCTCCGGTCTTCTGAAAATATGCAACGATGATAGCGATAAAAGTATTCAACAGCATGACCCAGGAAAAACTGGTGGTTCCAAGGCTTGTTTTTAAAAGGGTAGGGAACCCTAAAAGTCCCTGACCAGACAGCAGCGTACCTACGATGCATGCAACTACCAGTGAAACGATTGTATTTCTGGTTGCAAATGAAAGTACGATAGCAATTAAGGCAGGAATGATGGAGATGACCCCCATGTTGATGATTTCTGCTTCCATGTAATGTAAGTCCTCCTATGTATTTCTAAACTTTTCCCTCATATGGATCCAGGCTTATTTTAAATGGATCAGATTTGCAGAGCGGGTAACGGTTGCATGTGGTGCCTGATCAAGCTGACGATCTGCAATCTCAAGGATTTCTTCCGGGCGGATCCACGGGCGATTCTGCAATGCGCTGGTCTCCTCATGAGTCAGATATCCTTTATAAGTAGTCATACTTCTTCTTAAGAAACCGTCTCTTGCACATGCTTCAGCAACGCCATTCTTAGCAATGCTGCGGAAATGCGGCAGTACAGATGCAGCGTATGCAATCGATGCGGAGTTTGCAATTGCTCCCGGAATATTGCTGACACAGAAATGTACAATGCCTTCTTCAATATAACGCGGGTTCTCATGAGTTGTCTCATGGAAGGACTCAATCGCACCCTGCTCGTCATTACTGATATCTACAATAACAGATCCTTTTTCCATCAGTTTCAGCATGGAACGATCGATCAGATAATCTTTGCATCCTTTTGGCCATTTTACACAGTTCAGAACCATATCGGTCTCCGGGAGCAGCTTTGCAATGTTCTCCTTTGTAGAGATCATGGTGTTGACCTGCTCCTGATACTGTCTGCTTAAGGAACGAAGTGTTCCGATATTGATATCCATAACGGTACACCATGCTCCCAGTGCACGAAGAACAGACAAAGCAGCCTGTCCGACAACACCGCCGCCAAGGATCAGGACTTTCATACCCGGAGCTCCGCCAAGACCGCTGACGAATTTACCTTTTCCTCCATTGATGGTCAGCATGGACTCAAGACCAAACAGAGCACCCTGCTTACCAGCTGCCTCGCAGTTCGGAGAACCATAACGATGGGAGTCCTCTGCGGTAAATGCGATGACTTTCTTATCAAGAAGTGCCTGTACCTCTTCCGGATGTGCTGCCGGATGGATGCAGGTAAATACAATCTGACCTTCTCTGAGCAGATCAAACTCAGACGGTTCAAATTCTTTTACTTTAGTTACAAATTCACAGGTACCGTAAATCTCTTCAGCGGTATCTACCAGTACAGCTCCGGCCTCTGCATAAGCCTGATCTTCAAATCCTGCTTTTTCTCCGGCTCCTTTCTGTACTTTGACTGTATTTCCATCACCAATCAGAGTTGCTACCTCTCCCGGTGTGGCAATTACTCGGTTTTCACCTTTTTTGATATCCTTTAAAATACCAATGACCATGTGTTTGCACCTCCAAATGTTTTTTCAAGAAAAAAGCACAGAAAAGATAGTCTTCTGTGCTTCTTTGCTTTACCATAGCAGATTATACAGTATAACAAGAGATTCTGCAAGGTAAAATTTCATATATTTCCATAATTTGGCATATTTTGTCTGTTATTTGCATCCCAGACAGGCATTACAGACTGATGGTGCTGTCGCACAGCCACCAAGAGCAGTCTCCCGAAGTTCCACTGGAAGACGTTTCCCGACACTGTACATCACATCGATCATCTCATCCAGTGGAATCCGCTGTACGATTCCTGACAGGGACATCTCTGCTGCGATCAGTGCATTGGCCACTCCGGCAGCATTTCTGTTCTGACAAGGATATTCCACCAGACCTCCAACCGGATCGCAGACCAGTCCCAGCATATTCATAAGAACTGTGGATGCCGCATCCAGACAACTCTTAGGAGACGCTCCCAGCAGCTCTGCTGCTGCCGATGCTGCCATGGCTGATGCAACTCCCACCTCAGCCTGACAACCACCTACAGCGCCTGCTACAGTAGCATTTCGCATGGCAAGATAACCAATAGCACCTGCATTATACAGTGCCTGGATCATCTGCTCATCCGTGAATCCATATTCCTCCTGCATAGCGATCATTAAGCCAGGAACAATTCCTGCAGATCCAGCTGTTGGAGCCGCCACGATCAGTCCCATAGACGAATTGGTCTCAAGAACTGCCATAGCATACATCATCGCCTTGCCAAGCAGAGAACCACACATGCTCTTTCCAGACTTCTGATGTTCGGACAATCTTTTTGCCTCACCGCCAATCAGGCCTCCCATAGACCGACCCGGTGTATTTACCGGTGTTCTGGCGGACTGCTGCATGATCTCATATGCTTTTGCCATACGACAGTCCGCTTCTTCGCCTGTTGTCTCTCCTTGCTCGATTTCACGCTGACGCATAATCTCTGAGATTGACAGATCTGTCTGCCTGCAAAGCTCAAGCAGTTCTTTTGCATTTCTGAAATCCATTCTTGCTGTCCTCCTATGGCTGTATGATCATGACATTCTGTACATTTTCATTATCTTCCAGTTTCTGTGCCACATCCTCCGGCAGTCTGCCATCAGATTCCACGATCGTATAGGCGATCTCACCTTTTGCTTTTCGGAACAGACGCATAAATGCAATGTTGACTCCACGATCACTTAAAACCTTTGTAACATGAGCAACTACACCAGGCCGGTCCTTTTGGATCACGATCACAGCACTGTATTCGCCGGTAAAATCCACATCTACACCATTGATTCTGGAGATTCTTGCTTTTCCTCCACCTAGGGATTCTCCTCGGACAGTCATCTCCTGACCTGCTGCATTTACCATATGAATATCTACGGTATTTGGATGCACATCTGTCTCTTCTTCATTCGGAACAAAACAAAAGGCGATTCCCTTCTCTTCTGCAATTCGGAAAGAATCACGGATCCGCATGTCATCTGTATCAAATCCCATGATGCCACCCAGAAGTGCGCGGTCTGTTCCATGACCGCGATAAGTCCTGGCAAAAGAACCATACAGAGTAAAGTCCACACGGACCAGTGGTCCGTTGATCATCTTCTGAGCCAGATAAGCAATTCTGGCAGCTCCGGCTGTATGTGAACTTGACGGTCCGATCATATTCGGACCTAATACATCAAACACGCTGATAAAAGACATCCTATGCCTCCTTTTTAATGAATCTCTCGTAAATGGTATTTACGATCACACCAATGGCATTATCACCTGATACATTGCAGGCTGTTCCAAAGGAATCCTGAGTAATGTAAAGAGCTACCATGATTGCGCAGATGGCTCCGTCCGGATCTCCTGCTTCTGCACCGAAGATCATATACAGGAACGGCAATGCAGTCATAATGGATCCACCCGGTGCTCCCGGAGAAGCTACCATTGCCACACCAAGCGTCATGATAAATGGGATAACTGTTCCCAGACTGATCGGCAGCTGGTTCATCAGACATACAGCAGTCGCACAGGCTGTGATGGTGATCATAGATCCTGCCATATGGATATTTGCGCAAAGCGGTACTACAAAGTTACGGATCTGCTCACAGACTCCATCATTCTTTGCACATTCCAGATTGACCGGAATAGTTGCAGCAGAAGACTGCGTTCCAAGAGCGGTGGTATATCCAGGAACCTGATTTTTGATCAGCTCAAACGGATTCTTTTTGCTCACTGCTCCGGCGATCACAAACTGAATCAGAATACAGATCAGATGCATAACAATTACTACCAGGAATACCTTCCACAAAATACTTAAGATTGCAAAGGTCTTACCAGATTTGGTCATATCTACGAAGGTTCCGCAGATGTACAGCGGAAGCAGCGGAATAATGACTGTATGGAGTACTTTGTCGATAATCTTGGAGAACTCAGCCATACCATTGTACAGACTGTTTCCAATCTGTTTTCCTCTCATGGAAGACAGACAAAGTCCCAGGATAAATGCCAGTGCTACCGCAGACAGCGTATCCAGGATTGCCTGCAGAGAAATAGAAAAGTACGGGCTTAAAGATGCATCTGCAGTTGCAGCGATCTGATCCAGAGCATCTGCACTCATGAAGCTTGGAAACAGATTGATAGATACCAGGAACGATGCAGTACCTGCAATCAGTGTAGAACCATATGCAAGTGCTACGGTGATCAGCAGAAGTTTTCCTGCCCCCTGAGACAGATCTGCGATTCCCATAGTTACATAAGCCAGGATCATCAGTGGAATGACGAATTTCAGGAAGCTGCTGAATAATCCTGATAAAGTTACAACAATCCTGCAGATTTCCTCCGGCAGGAACTGTCCGATCAGAATACCAAGAATAATGGCAATGATCAATTTTGGCACAAGGCCGAGTTTCTTCTTTTCTTTCATTAGTATATCCCCTCCGATAATTATTCACGCCCCATGTTTCAACTTAACATTGACGTATCGACTGATAAATTATATCATTGGATTATACACGAATCAAATTCATAGTTTTAATGTATATATTGAATTATTTTCATAATAAGAGAGGAATCATCCATGGAATTTCGTCAGCTTAACACCTTTATCCAGGTGGCAAAATTTCAAAGTTTTTCAAAAGCCGCAGAGCATCTTGGATACTCACAGTCTGCTGTCACAGTACAGATCCGAATGCTGGAAAAAGAATTAAATACCCGATTATTTGACCGGATGGGGAAAAAAATTCTTCTAACTTCCCAAGGACAGGAATTTCTGGAATGTGCCAACACGATTTTATATGATGTTGAAAAAGCCAAATGTTCTATGGAGTCAGAGACAGCAGAACTGAAGAATCCTTTGCGGATCGGGACTATCGAATCCCTTTGTTTTTCCAAGCTTCCTTCCATTATTCATTATTTCCGTGAGCATTATCCGAAAGTGGAATTACGGATCGTCACAGCCTCTCCGGAGGAACTGATCTCACAGATGGAACAAAATGAACTGGATCTCATCTACATACTAGATACTCCCCGATGGACCAAAGACTGGATCAAGGTTATGGAAATCCCGGAAGACATGATATTTGTCTGCTCTTCCCACGCAGCTTTTGTATCAGACAAAGAATTTTTGATTGCAGAACTGTTGGATAAGCCTTTCTTTCTGACTGAGAAAGATGCCAATTATCGACAGGCATTTGATCAGGCACTTGCCCAGAAGTGCCTGGATTTGCACCCACATCTGGAAATCAGTAATACAGAATTCATCATTCATATGCTGGAGCAGAATGATGGTATCTCTCTTCTTCCATATTTTGCTGTGCAAAAAGAAGTTGAAGATGACCGTCTGGCAATTCTTCATGTAAATGATATCCAGATCACCATGTATCGGCAATTGCTGTATCACAAAAGCAAATTTCTGACAGAGGAGATGAAGAAATTTATCTATCTTGCAGAACTGGATTATACCTGATTATTTGCAACACGAAAAATGGCTGCTTTCTCAGACATTCCTGTGAAAACAGCCATTTCTTTATCTATTTCCTTATCGTTTATTCATTATGAAGAAAATAAAACGGATCTTCCTCTGTGTGATGCAGGAAATGCATCAGCAGATAAGCACAGTTGATGGAAAGTTTTTCCTCCTTCAGTATCCGGCGGACCTCCGTTCTGTCTGCCAGGACCACTTCGATCTCTTCATTGTCTTCAAGACCTTCTCTGGACACCTGTCCAGTGGAGCAGCCGTACACAGTAGCCACCGATTCATCGGTCATTCCGATCGAACTGAATAAGGGCTTGCAGAACATCTCATCTGCTTTCAACGGAACAAAATCAAGTCCGGTCTCTTCCTTCATCTCGCGAATGCCGGCCTGTGCAGGATCTTCGCCTTTATCTACCAGGCCGGCCGGAAATTCGTATACAAAATCGTCGATAGAAAAACGGTACTGGCGAACCAGAACTACATGATCCTTTTTTTCTCCATAGAGAGAATAGATGATCACGCCGTCCGGCTTGTTTTCCCGGGTCTTCATCTTCAGTTCTTCCATGGACATTGCACGGGATGCGATGTGATATACACCATGGCCACCCACTTTATTTTCATACTGAAGATCATACATATTCAGGAACTTATTCTCTGTGGTTTTTTCTACCGACAGAACCCGATCATGTCCTTGCATGGTTTATGCCTCCAGATCTGCTTTCTCTACCAGGCTTCCATCTCTCCAGATTCTCTCAAGATCATAGAACAGTCGGTTCTCTTCATCAAAAATATGAACAATAATATCCTGGTAATCCATCAGGATCCAATTAGCGGTCTGATATCCTTCCACCTGTTTTGCTTCATATCCTGCCTTGTACAGCTTCTCCTGTGCCTCATCAGCCATAGCCTGTACCTGGTTGCGGTTGCTTCCGGAGGCAATGATAAAATAATCTGCCAATACAGAAACACCTGAAATATCCAGGATCTTGATATCTTTTGCTTTTTTCTCTTCTAATGCTGCGACAGCGATCTTTGCCATCTCTTTAGAATTCTTTTCTACCATATAATCCTCCTATCAGCCCTTGATCTGTGCTTTATAGTACTCATAGGTCTCTCTGGTCATGGAGTCCACCTCTTCCGGTGAATCTCCCAGATAACCCAACGTATCTTCCAGTATCTTCAGAAGTGCCAGATCCAGATCCATAAAAGCAAGTTTACGGATCTCCTTCAGATTCGGAGCTTTGTCTCTGCGAGGCTCAATATAATCTGCCACATAGACGATCTTCTCCAACAGGTTCATGTTCGGCTTTCCAGTGGTATGCCAGCGAATGGCTCCCAGCACTTCTTCATCATCAATATCATATTTTACTTTTGCCAGCATGGCTCCAACCTTCGCATGAAGCATGAACGGATTGTTCCGCTCCAGTTCAGTGATCTCCAGCCCATTCTTCTCCGCCAGCTTCAATTTCTTTGCATTTGGTATACATTTTGCACAGTCATGCATCAATCCTGCCAGCATGGCACGCTCCATGTCATACTCATAACGCATCGCCAGTGCAGCACTGGTATACATGACGCCCAGGGTATGCTCATATCGGCTGTCGTCCATCTCACGTTTCAGATCCTTTTTCAGGTCCTTAATACAAATTGCGTCCATGAAAACACTCCTTCCTACGTCCTTATCCCTTTTCATACAGATGATGGCTGCGGATATACGCTTCCACTTCTGCAGGAAGCATCTGAGAAATATCCTCTCCTCCGGCGATCCTTCCGCGAATATCGGCTGAGGCGATCTCCATATCCGGCGTATTCAGAATTCGGATGTCAGCATCATATTTTTCTTTCAACATTCTGATCTGCTGCTGAATCTCTTCCAGCCGACAATGATCTCTGGCAGCCGCCAGAAGGATACATTCCTGACTGATGATTCCAGGTTCTCTCCAGTCTTCAAAATCAAACAGGGAATCTGCCCCCATGATAAAATAAAACTGTACCTCCGGATACATTCTGTTAAGCGTTAACAGTGTCTGAAAGGTGTAATGGTACGCATCTTTCGATTGTTCCAGATCACATACCTTCACATAAGACAATCCCTTCACTGCCAGCCTGAGCATATCCAGCCGCATATTCACATCTGCTTTTGAGTGATCTCTCTTATGAGGTGGATTCCCGTTCGGGAGCATCCACACTTCATCCAGCGAAAACTGCCGGTATGCCTGCTGTGCCAATGCAAGATGTGCATTATGCACCGGGTCAAAAGTTCCACCCATCAGTCCGATCTTCCGTTTTGCCATAGATCTGTTACTCCATGATTCCTGTATATTTCAATTAACGAGGCAATTCGATCTTCTTCTTTTCGTCCTTGCCCTCTTTATACAGTACGATTTTTTTGCCGATTACCTGTACAACCTGAGAACGGGTACGCTCACCTACCAGCGCTGCCAGTTCCTTCGGATCGTCCATACAGTTCTGCAGAACACTGATCTTGATCAGCTCTCTGGCTTCCAGTGCCTCTGCAATTGCTTTTGTATTTTCCGGTGTCAGACTGTTTTTACCAATCTGGAAGATCGGCTCCATAGTCTGCGCCAGTCCTTTTAAATATGCTCTCTGCTTACTTGTCATTGTATTTCCTCTATTTATAATACGTAAAGTGAAGTCCGTACATCCTTACGGTATCACCTTCCTCAATGCCTGCCTGTTCCAGTTCCTCCAGGATGCCAGTATCTTTCAGGAATCTCTGGAAGAAAGCAAATCCTTTCTCAGATTCCAGATTGGTATATCCAAGCATCTTCTCGATCCGCGGTCCTTCCACAATAAAAGTATTGGCTTCTTCTTCGGATCTTGCCACAGTATATGGAAGATCTTCGCGCACAAACATATCTTCCGGGAAAAATTCCTGTTCAAATACAACCGGCTTATCATCCATCGTATCCAGAAGACTTTTCACATGATACATCAGTTCCTTCAATCCCTGACCGGTAACCGCAGAGATTGGAAATACTTTGATGCCTTCCGGCTCAAACTCCTGACGGATCTTTTCCACCGGATCATTTTCCTTATCCCAGATCGCATCGATCTTATTTGCCGCAATCACCTGCGGTCTTGCAGCAATCTCTGGATTGTATGCATTTAACTCCTTATTGATGGCATGAATATCTGCGATTGGATCACGTCCCTCTACAGATGCCGCATCCACCATATGGATAATGACTTTTGTACGTTCAATATGACGCAGGAAATCAAGGCCCAGGCCGACTCCCTCGGAAGCACCCTCGATCAGTCCCGGAATATCTGCGATCACGAATCCATCTCCATCCAGATCTACCACACCCAGGTTCGGACTTAAAGTTGTAAAATGGTAGTTGGCAATCTTCGGCTGTGCGTTGGTCACACGGGATAACAGAGTGGATTTTCCAACATTCGGGAATCCTACCAGTCCCACATCTGCGATCACTTTCAGCTCCAGCATGACTTCCAGTTCCTGACATGGTTGTCCAGGCTTGGCATATTTCGGTGCCTGCATGGTAGCTGTCGCAAAATGCTGATTGCCGATTCCGCCACGTCCGCCTTTCAGAATGATCTGACGACGGTTCTCTCCGGACATGTCTGCGATCACTTTTCCGCTCTCCGCATCTTTGATCACGGTTCCTTCCGGAACTTTCAGCACGATATCCGCACCACTTTTGCCATGACAGTTCCGCTTACCGCCTTCCTGTCCATCCTGTGCCGCATATTTACGCTTATGACGGTAATCGGTCAGGGTATTCAGTCCTTCATCCACTTCAAAGATCACATCGCCGCCATTACCACCGTCTCCGCCGTCGGGTCCACCATCCGGCACAAACAGCTCTCTTCGGAAGCTTACATGACCATCGCCGCCCTTACCTGAGCGGATATATATCTTTGCTCTGTCTGCAAACATGTATTGTCTCCTCTTATTCGTTCATTCAATTCAGGTTGCACATGTGATAAAAAAGGGCTCCAAATCTTGCCGACTTGAAGCCCTGTTGAGAATGCGGATTATTCAGCTACTACCGGAACGATAGAAACCTGTTTTTTGTCTCTTCCTTTTCTCTCGAAGCGAACAACACCATCCACCAAAGCGAACAGAGTATCATCGCCGCCGCGTCCTACATTCACGCCCGGATGGATCTTGGTTCCGCGCTGTCTGTAAAGGATATTTCCGGCTTTCACAAACTGGCCGTCAGCTCTCTTGGCACCCAGTCTCTTGGACTCGGAATCTCTGCCGTTCTTAGTAGAACCGACTCCCTTCTTATGTGCGAACATCTGAAGGTTCATATTCAACATAGGTCTACACCTCCTGTAAATCTCATAGTCAATAGATACGATAAGTAAAATTATTTGTTGATCTTTTCGATCTTCACAGCGGTATACTGCTGTCTGTGACCATTTTTCTTATGATACCCAGTTTTTCTCTTGTACTTGTAAACGATGACTTTTCTAGCTTTTCCATCACCGATCACAGATGCTTCTACGGTAGCACCCTCGACTACCGGAGTACCTACGGTAAGAGCGTCATCACATACTGCAAGAACCTGGTCAAATACGTAGTTGGAACCAGCCTCAGCGCCCAGCTTCTCAACTTTGATCACATCGCCCTCAGATACTTTATACTGTTTACCACCTGTTGCAATAATCGCGTACATATGGCACCTCCTGAATATTTACTCGCCAGCTACGGTGCTGCCTTACGGCAAACTTATAACCTCACTGCGCGGCATCTATTGAATATTATCATAGAAACCGACAGGTGTCAACTGGTTTTTGAAATTATTTTTTCAGAAATTCGGTTCAACCAATCAATTTGTATTCCTGGGCAAGTTCCTCATTCAGTACTGCTACCTCTATATTCCAGATCTTCCGAAGCGGAAGCAACCGAGCTTTCAACTCCGCCAACGGACCTGCCAGCCATGATATCTCTGCATTTTTCACAACCAATACAAATTTCAGTCGAATCTCTTTCATACCATCTTCCATCAGTAAAGCTTCACCCACTTCAGATGTATCCTGATATCTATGCAAAACAGAGGCCAGATAAATCTGCAAAGAAGCAACAAATTTTTCAGTTACAGAAGAATAATATTCTTCAAATTTATCTTCCTTTTCTTCTGACTCATCTCGATTGGCCGCATTGGGACATCGTGTCTTTGCTTCCAAAAATACAATACTGTTTTCGCTGTATTTCAAAATGAATTCGACTGTTTTTATTCCGGTACCAAGATCTTTGTATATTCTTGATTCCTCGATATGAAACAGATTCTTTTCATCGAATGGTCCGAAATCCATCTCTGATTCCGTTATAACTTTCACTTTAGTGCTACCCCTATTTCTTCTCTGTAAAGTTTACGGAAAGTATCCATAATCGTATTATGTTCCAATAATTCAAACTCCGAAGCTGTCTCGCACTGTATTTTTCCTGTTTCGTCTTTATATAAAGAGATGTACTGAATGTTACTGTCTTCGGTTCTCTTTACTTCAATATACTTTGACAGGAAATAATCATGTGTAGACACAAAAATCTGTACTCCTTCGCTCTCCAGCATGATCAGCAATTCAGCCAGTACCGGAATATATTTCGGATTGATGTTAGCCTCCGGTTCATCCCAGAATAGTACTGATCCTTTTTCTAATGTCCCATTCTTAATCAACTGCCATAAAAGAGCTATTTTACGTAACCCTTCAGCAACCAAGTTGAATTCCAGTTTTGCCTGTGTACCTGGCTTCAGATAAAATCTGTCATCTTGAAGTGCTACCTTTCCATTACTGATCTTTTGCAGAATGTCCAAATATTTCTTTCTGGAAGCTGAATCAACGTCTCTGGAAATATCAATCTTTGCCGCAGCAATAATATCAAGATACGTATCGTCGAACTCCACATTTCCCATCTTCACAGCTGCATCCAAATTCCAAGCATTGGAAAGAATCTCTTTTGCCGGAATAAATATACTGGTCAGATCTGACATCTGCTTTTCCCAGTTCTCTTCTGCCTGAATCTCTGCATCCCATTTTCGAGTCTTAGTTGAAAATGTCATTCCAATTTCAGCTGCATCCGATTCCACTGATACCTTGGCTGTGTTGTTTCCGTTTTTATTTCTGTTCACTAATCGACCAATACTGGATTGATCCGGTCGAAAAAGCATGGTTGTCTTCTGAGAAAATGACACATCATGTTTAGAAGCCTTACATGCAGCATAGGCTAATTTCATAATATGAGTCTTACCCACACCATTTTCTCCCACCAACACATTCAAACCTTTTCCAAAAGGAATGGTTATATCTTTAAATACAGTAAAATTCTCTGCTTCTATTTTGGTTAATGGCATTCCAATCACCCCACTTAAATATCCATTTTTCTTATCTTAGGCATATCTGTACTTTAACACAACTTTTCGTATGAAGCAATGTTGCTTTAAAGAGTGATCTTATATCATATTGCTCCATTTAATTTATACTAATCGTTTTTTTAATTCTTCAGGCGACATAACTTCAGCAATATCTTCTATATTTCCGATTTTCAACCAAATATCATCTTGTGATGCATTTTCTCTAAAAACTAAAAACCTAAACTCTTGTTGATAGTCAAACAATTTTCTTTTTAAAAAAGAAAATTGTTCCAGACCTTTTGACAATCGTTTCATTATGTTTATATCTGTTGCATCTTCTCCAGAATAATAAAATGCATTTTGACAAGCAAACTCATATTTATCTATATCTGCTCTTTTTCTTATTCTTTCAGTAAAAGCCTCTTCATCTTCAATGACAATCACTTTATTTCCAAACTTACTCATTCTATCCAAATTTTGTTTGGCAAGATTTCTTGAAACGCACATCACATGGTCTTCTTTTCTATTTGGCGTCAAAATCACTTCAATCGGATTTCCATATGGTGTTTCCCAAGCTTTTGATGCAAGTTCTCCATCATGTTTATCACTGCGTCCGATTTCATCCTCTTCCAGTCCTCTATAATATTCTATACATTTAAAAAGCATATTTCCTGAGAGAAATGATTCTATTGCATTTTCATCTAAAAATTTGTAAAAAGACATATCTATTGAGTCCTTTCATTTCAGAATTTCTATTAAAAATTATAACGTACAGCACATCAAAAGTAAACATAAACACCAAAAAGCGTAAACCACTGATGGAATACGCTTTTTGTTATAAACATAGTGTTTCTATTCACCGTCCAAGTATGCTCTTCCTCATTTTCAATACTAAATACATTTGATTTTCCAAACCATTGTTCATCAGCGTAATTATTCATCTTATTGCACAGCCACACTGGCGTAAAAACCTCTGCTTTTTTTCGGGTTCGTTCCTGTTGTTCTTCCATAGCCTTTTCCGTACGTGACTGTAAATCTATCGAATCCAATCCTTTGATAGCCATGACATCAATATGATTTTTATCCTGAAAACCATGTCCTCTTTCAGCATAAGCATCTGTAGCCCAGATGATGTTATTTTTAGTTGTTTTATCCTTCAAAAGAATCTGTAAAGTTGTTCTAACCGGATAAGAATCAAAATCAATTAATTTTTTCATAAACAAGTGTCCTTCTGATATGTATACCTAATTCATATTATAACTATTTTCCCCAATGGCGTCCAATATATTCTATTACAAAAAAGCACACCCTCTTAGCGAGATGCCCTCTCCATATTTCAGGCCATACAAATCGCTATAAGGATGTGCATTATTATGTATTACATTTTTTACTATTCAGCTCGTCTTCTATTGGTTGTCAAGGATACATTTTCTTCATATTTCGATTTTGAGGATCTTATCGATTCACAAAATTTAATACTAGCACAAGCACCAGCATATGAACGGGATAAAACGCATAGCAGATATACTGGAATGGTTTGCTATGATATCCCTGACGGCCACGATACAGCCAGATGGGGATCAGTGCCAATAATGCGAGTCCCTGCTGGCAAACTTCAATTTCTGCTCCGAATATCTGAACAGGATACATCAAACCACCCAGAAGCTCCACATTCAACCAGTAAAGTGCAAGGAACTGCCCTAACAGACACCACCATCTCCGGCCTCGGAAAAAGTAAAAGACAAAGACTGTCAATACACCAACACCATAGTAATCTACCATACACAGAGTCCCGAAAATCATTCCAAATACAACTGTAACGAATGCTGTCAGAACGTATAACCATCTTTTCTGGTTCTTATGTACTGTCTCCATCAGATGAATCCCAAGAAGCCCCATCAGCAGAGTCCAGATCACATTCTGATGAATGGGATAAAACCATGTTCCCCCATACATCAGATCAAATGGAATCTCAGATATCAATGCAAACAGCAGCAATCGAAGCATATATTTTTTTAAGTTATGAGTATGAAAATACCCTTCCACTGTCATAAATGCAAAGACAGGAAATGCAATTCTTCCAATGCAGGTCAGCCAGTCCTGTGCCGGAAGCAAGGTTGCCCAAAGGTGATCCATCAGCATAAAAGTCATAGCAATGATGTGGAGTGCCGCAGCACTGATCTCTATTCTTTTTGCAGATCGATCTGTGGATCCGATAACTATCTTATTCATATCTTATTTTTCCACCATCTCAACTTTGAGATACTCTTCTCCATAGGCTTCCACAATATTGGTAAGGCCAAGCATCAGGGAATCCATCAGAAGCTCGGTGGCTGCTGACAGATCATTGGTAAACTCCCAGCTCTCAATCATGCCGTCCCGACAGTCACAGGTAAATGGATCATCGGTAAACTCCTCAATCGAATTGATCGTATTGATCACCAGTGCAGACACTGCTGCACACACGATATCCGAACCTGCCTCCGCATACATGGCATGTCCATTGATGTGAAAGCTTTTATAATGTCCGTTTTCTTTTTTTGCCTGTACATTGATCATAAGATTCCGCACTCCTTTGCCTGTTCTTTTAATGTTTTCCTCTGTTTTTTCCGGGTCACTTCCATAAGACCCAGAGAAGTAATGTCAACCGCTGCTGCTTTCATTGGATCATACTTTAACTGTTCCCGCATGGTCTCCAGAAGTCTCTGTTCATCCTCCGGATCTTCCATATCAACAAAATCCACAATAATGATACCGGACAGATTACGAAGTCTGAGCTGCCTTGCTGTTTCCTTTGCCGCTTCCAGATTGATCTTCCGGATCGTTTCCTGCTTATTCTTCCCAGTCACACATTTGCCGGTATTCACATCGATCACCGTCAATGCCTCTGTTGGCTCAATAATGAGATAGGCACCGGATTTCATCCACACTTTTGTGGACAACGCCTCATCCATGCCTTTTTCCAGTCTCCATGCTGCCTTCAGCGGGTAACTTCTGTCTTCATAAAATCGAAGCTTATTACAATCTTCCGGCATTTCTTCCTGCAAAAATGCGGACAGCTCTTCATAGATTTTCTTATCATCTGTCAGGATTTCTTTCAGAAAATTGCTTCTGCTTCCCAACACAGAACTTAGATACGCCGGTCTGGCACGCAGCACACAGGAGCAGGCTGTCCTGTGAGTTGCCGGACCTTTCAGATAGGTATACTGTTCCATCAGGCGCACAAATTCTGTATTCAGATCTTCTTCTGCAACACCTGATGCATTGGTTCGGATGATCATGCCCAGATCTTCTGGAAGTTTCTGTTCCTGTCCCCACTGACGAAGTCTTGTCTTCTCCGCCCCTGACAGCTTTCCGGAACAGCCAAGCTTTCCATTTCCGATTGTGAAGACCAGATATTTTCCATTCATACTGATCTTGGTAGTCACCGACGGCTGCTTGGTCTTGACCGCTTCCCGGCTGACCTGAACCAACAGTTCATCCCCCTGCACCAGAGGCTGTCCTTCTTTTTTCGGCTTTGTATAGACCGGTGCTTGTGCATCCTCCAAAGGAAGATAACAAAGCATACCATTCTCGATCTCCACAAATGCTGCCTGAATATTTTTGACAATATTTCTGACTTTTCCGATATATATATTTCCAAGGATGGACGCATGCTCCAGTGGATGCAGCGACAATTCCATCAACTTTCCATCTTCATACAATGCATCCGCGAGCACACCCTCCTGGATGCAGGTGAACAGTCTTGTACTATCCAATCTCTTCCCCCAGTTCTTCCAGTGCAACCAGTTTGCGTTCTGTCTCGCTTCCTTCATCTGCATACATTTCTTTTCTGCAGATCAGCAGAGCAAATGCGGGAATCTCCACACCGGCCCAATCTCCGAAGGCTTTCAGCAGAAGCTCCGGTTTCAAGTTATGAACGCTTCCTGCGGATACTTTCAGGAAAATCGTCCGGTCTTTGATATGATAATCATAGACCCATGGACGGATATCCACTTCCTGCTCACCTTTTTTAGTCTCTTTCATGATACGGATCTCTGGCAGAGCAAGAAACTCTTCCAGCTTCTTTTCCCAGCCTTCTTCCAGTTCATAGCCTTCCCGGAAACGGACTTCATAATCAGCCCCGGCCACACTTGCCATAGCATTTTTGCTATTCTCCGGAAGTTCTCTCCAGCTTAACACTTCGATGCCTTCTGCCATCACCGCATTCAGTCTCTCCACTGCTTCTTTTGAAGACGGAGACTGTTTCACGCTGATATCCATATATTCCCCATCACTCTCAAGTCCAAGCCCCAGAGGAGAAGCAAAAGACATGATCATGTGCGGGCTGAAGCCTTCTGAATAACACATATCTATTTCCGCACGGCGCATAGCCTTCTGAAAATATCTCATTACATCCAGATGTCCGATGAATTTCAGACATCCATGTTTGCTGAAACGGACTCTAATGTTCATAGCAGACACCTCCTCCAAATGTAGCCGCACCGCATCCGGAACATCCCTGTCTGCAGTTGGTCGTAATCTTCTCTTCATGCGCTTTTTTCCATTCCCGGAGCAGGAATTTCTTCGTCACGCCGATATCAATGAAATCCCAGGGGAATACTTCTTCTTCGGAACGCTCTCTGACTGTATAGAAATCAGGATCCACTCCAGTCTGGGCAAATGCTTCCATCCACAGATCATTATGAAAATATTCACCCCAGGAATCAAAGAGACATCCTTTCTCATAGGCACTGCGGATAGCTTTTGCCACCTTCCGGTCACCACGGGCAAGAATTCCCTCCAGCACCGTCACATCCGCTTCATGCCAGTTATATTTGATACTCTTCTTATTCTTCTGCTCCTTGATCTCATGGTTCACCACATAGGCACGATGGAGGAACTCTTCCTTGGTACACATCTGTGCCCACTGGAACGGAGTGAACGGCTTTGGCACAAAGAACGATGTACTTACCACGATCTGGCATTTTCCATTTCTCTGCTCCTTGGGCACCTCATAATACCGCTCAGAGATCTTCTCAGCCAGCCATGCAATCCCTTTCATATCTTCTTCCGTTTCTGTAGGCTGTCCCAGCATAAAATAAAGTTTTACACGGTTCCAGCCGCCCTCAAAGGCCTGTCCGGCTCCATCCAGAATCACTTCTTCTGTCAGACCCTTGTTGATCACATCACGAAGTCTCTGACTTCCAGCCTCCGGTGCAAAGGTCAGACTACTCTTACGAATGTCCTGCACTTTACTCATAACATCCAGAGAAAATGCATCGATTCTTAAAGAAGGAAGGGAAATATTGATTCCCTTGGAGCCGAATTCATCAATCAGGAAATTCACCAGTTCACCAAGCTGGGAATAATCGCTGGAGCTTAAGGAGCTTAAGGAAATCTCCTCATATCCTGTATTTTTCAACATTGCATAAGCTGATTTTTTCAGCATCTCCAGATCACGCTCTCTGGTGGGACGGTACAGCATACCTGCCTGACAGAAACGACAGCCGCGGATACAGCCTCTCTGGATCTCCAGTACCACACGGTCCTGTGTTGCTTTCATATAAGGAACCACCGGTTTCTCCGGATAAAAGGTATTGGTCACATCCATGACGATCTGCTTCTTCACCTTTTCCGGCGCCTCCGGGCAGATCGGTTTCATCTTGGCGATCGTTCCATCCTCCGCATAAGTCACTTCATATAAAGAAGGCACATAGATCCCCGGAATCTGGGCTGCTGCCTTCAGAAAATCCTGACGGCTCTTTCCGCTGTTTTTCCATTCCTTGTAAAGATCCAGCAGGGCAAAATACTGAGTCTCTCCCTCTCCGATATAGAACAGGTCAAAAAACTCTGCCAGCGGCTCCGGGTTATAGGTACAGGGACCGCCGCCGATCACAAACGGATCATCCATGGTACGGTCTTCTGCAGACAGCGGAATGCCTGACAGATCCAGGATCTGCAGAATATTGGTATAACACATCTCATACTGGATTGTAATTCCAAGAAAATCAAATTTCTTCACCGGATCCTGGGATTCCAGTGCAAACAATGGAATCTGTTTCTCTTTCAATACTTTATGAAGATCCGGCCACGGTGAATATACACGTTCACACCAGGTATCTTCTCTTCGGTTAAACATATCGTACAGAATCTGAATACCCAGATGGGACATTCCGATCTCATACACATCAGGGAAACACATAGCAAAACGAATGTCCACCTGATCTTTGTCCTTCATGACTGCATTGACTTCTCCACCAATATAGCGTGCCGGCTTCTCGACAGTCATCAGGATCTCGTCTGATAAAGCTAATTTACGCATAACTCTCCTTTAAGCAAGAGAAGACACCGGTACTTACGGCCGGTGTCTTCCGTATGGTTTTTCTTCTGTTCATTAGTGACGGAAAACAATCTCTCCGGTTGCCGGATCCATGCTTTCCACAATTGCCAGAGACTCCAGCTGATAGCCCTGATCACGAAGGGTCTTTCCGCCGATCTGCCAGCCTTTTTCAACAGCGATTCCGATTCCTTCTACTGTTGCACCAGATTTTTCAATAATCTCGATCAGTCCATTGACTGCGCAGCCATTGGCAAGAAAATCATCAATAATCAGAACATGATCATCCGGACTTAAATATTTCTTTGATACGATCACGTCATAGACTCTCTTATGAGTAAAGGACTCTACTTTAGAGCTGTATACCTCTCCATCAATGTTGATACTCTGTGTTTTTTTTGCAAATACTACCGGCACATGAAAATGTCTTGCCACGACACAGGCAATTCCGATTCCCGATGCTTCAATCGTAAGAATCTTGTTGATCGGTTTGTCAGCAAACAAACGCTTAAATTCTTTTCCCATTTCATCAAACAGTTCAATATCCATCTGATGATTCAGAAAATTGTCCACTTTCAGTACATTTCCTTCTTTTACAATACCGTCTTTTCTAATTCTCTCTTCCAGAAGTTCCATTTCTTTGCATCCTTTGTCCATTGTTATTTTTCAAAAAATGTTATTCATGTCACTTACCGGAGTCAGATTCAGACTCCGAACATTATAGACATTCTAGCATCTGTCACCCTATTCGTAAAGTCCTAATTTTATCAGACAGTCAGAAATCTGACCTTGCAGAATATCTGATTCAACAGCTGCTTCAATCTGATCAGCTGATATATGATAGATTTCCTTTCCTGTCAGACTCATCCATGCAAAAAATCCAAACAGACACAGGCTGATAGTGAACCGGATCTTAAATGTAGTCAGAAAACCGGAGGGTATCTCTTCACCCCGGTTCTGCATATGCAGTTCCTTCGTAGATCTCCCTCCGGTTTCTCTTAATAGCTGTTCTCTGTATGCGCCCATATGCATCACCTCCGTACAATGTATGCATATGTCCCGGCTCTCATTCCGGATCTGCCACTCGTGTGGCCGGCTTTTATACGTACTCTTCTCTAGCGGTTTGCCAGTTCTTCCGTAATATCCTCCCAGGTCACGCCACGCTCTACCATCAGCACCATGGCATGATACAGGAAATCAGACATCTCATACTTGATCTCCTCTGGATCTGGATTCTTGGCTGCGATCACCAGCTCCGTACACTCTTCACCTACTTTTTTCAGAATTTTATCAATTCCTTTATCAAACAGGTAATTGGTGTAAGAACCTTCCTTCGGATGCTCTTTTCTGTCTTTGATGATCTGATATACATTTTCAAAGACTTCCAACGGATTCACATTGTTAAATTCCTTCTTTACCAGATCTCTGTAAAAACAGGTACGGTTGCCTGTGTGGCAGGCAGCACCCACCTGGCTTACCTTTGCAAGAATCGTATCATTGTCACAGTCGATGGACAACTGCTTTACATACTGGAAATGCCCACTGGTCATACCCTTGGTCCACAGCTCCTGACGACTTCTGCTCCAGTATGTCATTCTTCCGAGCTTCAGAGTTGTATAAAAGGCCTCTTCATTCATATAGGCGAGCATCAGCACTTCATCTGTTCTGTAATCCTGTACAACAACCGGCACCAGTCCATCGCTGTTTGGACGGAACTGCTCCCAGGAAAGGCTGCTGACCAGCACATCCATCTGAAGTCCCCGGTCTGCACATTTCTGCTTCAGGGACATAAAATCAGCCACTTCCGTTGAAAAATACGCAGTTGCAATACCATCTGCCCATTTATTGGACAGTACATTGATAATATCCTCATCTGTCGCAGCCGAGCTGACGCTGATCACCGGCATCTTCTCGCCGAACGGACAGCTACTGTCTGAGCCGGACCAGAAGATCATGCTTCCATATTCCGGCAGCTTGTCCGTGTACTGAGCAGCATCCGAGATGCTGAATGCAATCTTTCCCTGTCCGAAACGCTTGGATACCTCTTCGGTCATCTCCACATTACTGGATCTTCCATAATTGAGCACCGCCTTCTGGCAGCCTGCATACAGAATCTTTTTTACATCCTCCACACGACGAATATGACCACCTGCATAGATGGGGATTTCCACCCGGCGTGCCATCTCCTTGAGCAGCAGAATATTTTTCTCATGCTCTTCATCCGAATCAGACAGATCAAAGACAAGGATTGCATCTGCACCATTGTCACTATAGAAGCCAGCGAGCTTCACGCCGTCCTGTCCGTTTACTTTCCCGTTTCTCACCGGCATAACCGGTACTAAATGTTTGATCTTCATCTTATAAACTGCCTTTCGTTGATAATACATCGGTGATTCTCGGATCTACGGACACTGCCATATCCAGTGCTTTGGCAAATGCCTTGAACATAGCTTCACAGATATGATGGCTGTTCGTTCCTGACAACACCTTAAAATGCAGATTCATAGCTGCACTGTAGGAGACTGCGTAGAAAAACTCACTGATGGTCTCTGTATCCAGTTCTCCGATCATCGGTGCAGAAAACACCGCATCTGATACATAATAAGGTCTGCCGGACAGATCCACTGCACACAGCACCAGCGCCTCATCCATGGGAAGGATACAGCTTCCATATCTGCGGATACCCTTTTTGTCCCCCACAGCTTCCTTGATCGCATTTCCAAGAACGATACCCGTATCCTCCACCGTATGATGACAGTCCACATCCAGATCACCGTCCACATAAACATTCAGGTCAAACAGACCATGTCTTGCAAATCCATCCAGCATATGGTCAAAGAATCCGATCCCTGTATCCAGTTCTGCCTGACCGGTTCCATCCAGTTCCAACGTTACACGGATATCTGTTTCTTTTGTATTTCTCTCGATACTTGCTGATCTGCTCATACACCTTCTCCTTTAGTTTTCATCTTCAAAACGCACTGCAATGGAATTAGCATGTGCAGTCAGCTGTTCAGCCTTTGCAAAATACTCGATATCCTTGTGAACACGCTGCAGTGCCTCTCTGGAATAGTAAATGATACTGGATTTTTTGATGAAATCATCCACTGATACCGGAGAAAAGAATCTGGCAGTTCCGTTCGTAGGCAGGATATGGTTCGGTCCTGCAAAATAATCCCCCAACGGCTCACTGCTGTACTCTCCAAGGAAGATCGCTCCGGCATTCTTTACTTTCATCATCACTTCAAAAGGATTCTTTGTCACAATCTCCAGATGCTCGGATGCTATCAGATCAACGGTCTCAATGGCATCCTCCAGTGTCTCTGCCACCAGAATGTATCCATAATTATCCAGTGATTTGCTGATGATCTCTTTTCTGGAAAGGATTTTTACAAATGCATCCACTTCCTCTGACACCTTTTCTGCCAGTTCTTTGCTGGTAGTCACAAGGATCGCACTTGCCATCTCATCATGCTCTGCCTGAGACAGAAGATCAGCCGCCACATATCTTGGGTTGGCGGTCTCATCTGCCAGTACCAGGATCTCGCTGGGACCTGCAATAGAATCGATACTGACAAATCCTGATACAGCTTTCTTAGCCAGTGCCACAAAAATATTTCCAGGACCCGTGATCTTATCAACTTTTGGTATGCTCTCTGTTCCAAATGCCATAGCTGCAATAGCCTGAGCCCCACCTACTTTATAGACTTCATCTGCACCTGCTTCTTTTGCTGCCACCAGCACAGCCGGATTCACTTTTCCTTCTTTATTACATGGCGTACACATCACCACATGTGCCACACCAGCGATCTTCGCCGGAACAATATTCATCAGAACTGAAGACGGATACACTGCTTTTCCGCCTGGCACATAGACACCTGCACTGGCAAGCGGAGTTACCTTCTGGCCAAGCATTGTTCCCTCCGGGGTAGTATCAAACCAGCTGTGCTGCTTCTGCTTCTCATGATACTCACGGATGTTTTTCAGAGACTTGCGGATTGTCTCTACCAGCTGCGGATCAATGGTGTCATAGGCTTCCTGCACTTCTGCCTCTGTCACTTTCACATTAGAAGCATCTACACCTTCCCAGTCAAACTTTCTGGTCAGTTCAAACAGTGTCTGATCTCCTTTTGTCTTTACCCGGTCCACGATTTCCTGTACCGTATCCTGGTACTGTCCATAGTTTCCCGGACTTCTTTTTAACAGGCTGTCCAGCAGATTCTGTCTGGATTCCTTGCTCAGCGTTACGATTCTCATCTTCTCTGCCTCCTATAAGACTGCTTTCAGATCTGCGATCAGCTTGCCGATCCGCTCATTTTCCATCTTCATACTGACCTGATTAACCACCATACGGGCAGACAGCGGGCAAACCTCTTCCAAAACCTGCAGTCCGTTCTCCCTGAGAGTTGATCCGGTCTCCACAATATCCACAATGACCTCTGACAACCCTACGATCGGTGCCAGTTCAATGGAACCGTTCAGTTTGATGATCTCCACTGTCTGATGCTTTCGATTGTAAAAATAATCCTTTGCTATATGCGGGTATTTGGTTGCCACACGGATCAGTTCCTGATGTTCCAGAAGCTCCTTTGCAGATTCCGGTCCGCACACGCACATACGGCATTTTCCATATCCCAGATCCAGCACCTCATACATGCGGCGGCCTTCCTCCAGAATGGTATCCTTGCCGACAATACCAATATCTGCCGCACCATACTCTACATACGTAGGCACATCCGGTCCTTTTGCCAGGAAAAATTTCAGTTTCAGTTCTTCATTTACAAAGATCAGCTTTCTGGTATCCGGGTCTTTCATCTCCTCGCAGGTGATGCCGATCTGTTCAAAAAGCTCCATCGTCTTCTTTGCCAGACGCCCTTTTCCAAGGGCAAAAGTCAGGTATCTCATCTTCTCTCCACTCCCGGTCTCTCAATCTCTTTCAGGGTCTCTGCCACAAAATATCCATCCTTATAGTAACAAAGCTTGGACACATCCCGTTTCTTTGCATAAGCCCGGTAATCGTCAACATTCTTATCCGCATCCATGCAGAGCAGCTCCGTGTCTTCCTGCGTCTGACGGAGCTTTCCTGCACATGCGATCGCGGTCTGCGCTTCTTCCGGATAATATAAGAGAAGAGTCAGTGGACGATTCATGCCCACGCGGATATTCTGACGGTTCAATGCACTTAAGAGCCTGTCTGTCACACAGACAAATCCAATGGCTGGTGCCGGTTTTCCAAAATGATCCATCAATGTATCATAACGACCGCCCTTTGCCACCGCCTCACCGGTTCCGTAGGTATATGCCTGAAAGATGATTCCTGTATAATATTTATATTTGCTTACTACACCCAGATCGAATGTAATATATTTCTCATATCCATAGTACTCCATCAGACGGTAGATCTTCCTGAGCCGGGCAAGCGCAGCCTTGGCATCCGCAGATACCGCACAGCTTTCTGCCCGATCCAGAACATCCACAGATCCAAACAGGTTCGGAATACTTGCCAGTGCCTCTTTCAGCGGATCCGGCAATTCCAGCGGATCCAGGAGCTCTTTCACGCCAAAAATATTTTTATTGGAAATAAATTCCCGAAGTTCCAGTTCCATCTCTTCCGGAAGACCTGCTTCTTTGAGAAGGCTCTGAAAGAAATCCACATGTCCCACACTCACCTGAAACTCTTTAAGACCGGCTTTTAACAGAGATTCCACTACCAGTGCCAGCAGCTCTGCATCAGTCTCCGCACTGCCGTCACCGATCAGTTCAGCGCCCAGCTGCGTAGTTTCCTTTAATCTTCCCTGCAGTTCCGAACTGTTGATAAAGGTATTTGCCATGTAGCACAGCCGGACCGGCATGTCCTCTTCTGTGAAATATTTTGCGACTGCTCTTGCAATAGACGGTGTCACATCAGGCCGAAGCACCAGTGTATTTCCTTCCCGGTCAAAGAATTTGTATAATTCTCTGGACGGTACCGTACCGATCTCACGGCTGAATACATCGAAAAATTCAAATGTCGGTGTCTGAATATCCTCATATCCATAACTCACCAGGACCTGATGAAGCTGATCCTGAATAAACTGCTTGCGGCGGCACTCGCCATTGTAAATATCCCGTACCCCTTCCGGAGTGTGTAATATCTGTTTGTACATCGGGGTTCTCCTTTTGCTTTACTATGGTAAATTGCTAATTCATTAAACAATCGTTATTATACCATGCACGTAGGAATTGTCAACCACGGATTCAAAATCCAAGCTTCAGCGCATGCTCATCTTTCCTGTTCCTGCTCAAGATCCAGACTCAGCGGTTCCAGGAACGGCACCAGATATCCTTTGCTGCTCTCAAAGAAATATGCCGGATCCAGCTCATCCATCCGAAAGCTTTTGCGTCCGCCCTCCTGCGCCCGATTCCAGAATCTCAGCAGCTGACGGATATGTAAATAGTAAAACTTCTGTTCTGATGTAAAATGAATGATCAAAAATGCTTTTCCACCCTGCCGTTCAAAGTCATCCATAAAACGCACCTGATGCTCATGCACATTCTGCATAGGAAATGTGGTCACATCACACTCCTTGGCATCAAAGCAGACCGGAATGCCCTGCACTGCTCCAATATAGTCCACAGTACTTTTCTGATCAAAATACGCAAGCGTAATATGCCGGTGTTCCTTGTCAATCTTGATGGGGGTGATCGGGGTAGGAACCTTCTGGATCAATGCCAGTCCTTTTTCCCGGTATCGCTCATTGGTCCGATTGATCATATCCTCCAGAGTCGAACCTCTCAATCCTCTGGAATTCCAGGTTGCCATAAAGGTCACATCACTTTCTGCATAATTTTATTCATCAGCTCCGGCACAGGAGCTTCCACCACTTTTTGGGACAAGTCCGTCAGCGGTGCTGCCAGTTCTGGAAACTCCAGACGCCACGCATGGAGCAGCTGACGGTTCAGTTTGAATTCTTTACGATAGTACTCATTGATCTTCATATCCCCATATTTAGGATCTCCGATGATCGGATGTCCCACAGATGCCAGATGTGCGCGGATCTGATGAGGTTTTCCTGTCACCAGCTTCACTTTTAAAAGAGTAGCCTCAGAGGAAACCTTCATTGGCTCATATTCTGTGATGATCTGAGCAGCATCTTCCACTGGAGCTTTCAGGATCTCCACCTGGTTAGACTTTTCATCCTTCCGAAGCCATCCTTCCAGCCGCTGTCCTTCCTTCATGGCACCATGGATCAGACACAGATAATACTTGTGAAGGGAGCGATCCTGCAAAAGCTCTGCCATTCTCTGCAGCCCGATCATGGATTTTCCGCAGATGACGATTCCACTGGTATTCCGGTCCAGACGGTTGCATACTGACGGACGAAATGCTTTTTCTTCCAGGCTCCACTGACCGCTTTTACTAAGATACCCTAAGACATACTCATTGAGAGATACATCCTTATAGGCTGCCTTCTGGGTCAGCATGCCCGCCGGTTTGTTCACCAGCAACACATGGGAATCTTCATATAAGATGTCCAGCTTTGCAGTTGGAAACTGTTCTTTTGCGGTCTGCTGTTTTCCTGCAAACTTTTCATAAGTCTCATCCGATAAAAAGAGGCGGATCTCATCCCCGGCTTTCAATTTTTCACTGCCATCTGCCTTTTTCCCATTTAATGTAATATTTTTCTTCCGAAGCATTTTATGGAGGAAGCCGCCAGAAGCCTCTTTCAGATAACTTCCCAACAGCTTTAAGAGCTTCTGTCCTTCCTCCTGCTCATGTACGGTGATTAATTTCATTGCTAAAATCTCACTTTATCATACTATACATAATATTATAATGTAATTGCCATCAACAGATATTTGACAATCTCATCGCGGCTTAAGCCTGGATAACGGTCATCCTCACGGAACGGAACCTCCTCCGGTTCTCTGGTTCCCAAGGATTCCACCCGATCCATAAATGCTCGTTTTTCCGTAAATATCTTCACATTCTGCTTATAAGAATTTTTTTTCAGAATGTCCTTGATATGCGCCTCCAGCCTGGAGCTGTCAGTGTTCTTATCACTGGCATATCCGATCACATCCCGTCCAGACAACACGATACAGTCCACATAATAATTTTTCTCATATGTGGTAAATACATTTTCATAGATGGAAATGCAGTCTCCCTTCAGCTTTTCCGTCTCCTCACACAGGCTCTTGTCCATAGAATGATATTTACTTGCCAGAAGGGCATGTACCACCTGATTGCAGCCGGGCAGACAGCCAACGATGACCATGACAGTAACCACTGTATTGCGGGTTCCGTTGATCGCCCATGCCACTAAAAATATAATGATCGGAATGGACAGAAATAATGCTGCCTTTTTCCATTCATGAGCTTTCAGTCTGTCTAAATATCCGTAGGTTCCTTTGTTTAACTTGTTCTTCATCTGTCTCTACTTCTTTCTGTGTACATTTCGGATGATCTTTTTCTTCTGTGTCGGGCGGCGTTCCTGAGTCTGTCCCTGGTTCTGACTGCGGCTCTGCGTATTGTTACGGTCAGCAGTTCTTCCAGACAATGCTCCACGTCCTCGACCTGCAGACCTTTTCTCCACACGTCTATTATCGTCTCTATGTGCCGCACGTCCGTCACCTCGCGCCTGATCAGGTCTTAGCAGACATTTTGGTCCATATCCGATCAGATCTTCTCTTCCTGCTTTCAGCAGTGCTTCCCGCACCAGTACACGATTTGCCGGATTTCGATACTGGATCAGTGCACGCTGCATCTCCTTTTCATGAGGATCCTTCGGAACATATACAGCTGTCATGGTTCTTGGATCCAGTCCCGTATAATACATACAGGTAGAGATGGTGGACGGTGTAGGATAAAAATCCTGTACCTGTTCCGGCATATAGCCCAGATCTCTGCAGTATTCTGCCAGTTCCACAGCTTCCTTCATGGTACTTCCCGGATGGGAGGACATAAGATAGGGTACCAGATACTGCTTCAGTCCCAGACGCTCGTTCATCTTCTTATATTGTCTGCAGAACTCCTGATAAACTGCTGCCTTTGGCTTTCCAAGGCAGGCAAGTACCGGATCAGACACATGCTCCGGCGCCACCTTTAACTGCCCACTCACATGATAACGGCACAATTCTTCCAGAAATGTGCTCTTTTTGTCTGCCAGCACATAATCAAATCGGATGCCTGACCGGATAAACACTTTCTTTACTTTTGGCAATGCACGCAGTTTTCGAAGCAGTGCAATATAATCGCTGTGATCTGCTCTCAGATTCTTGCATGGTTCCGGGAACAGGCATTGCTTATGTGGACATACGCCCTTTGTCATCTGCTTCTCACAGGCCGGTGCCCGGAAGTCTGCGGTAGGTCCTCCCACATCATGGATATAGCCCTTAAAATCTGGTTCTTCAATCATCAGCTTCGCTTCTTTGATCAGAGACTCATGGCTTCTCGCCTGAATGATCCGTCCCTGATGGAAGGTCAGCGCACAGAAAGAACAGCCTCCAAAGCAGCCGCGGCAGCTGACCAGACTGAATTTTACTTCGGAAAGTGCCGGAATGCCGCCTGCTGCGTCATACATAGGATGCCATGTTCTCTGAAACGGCAGATCATAGACCTGATCCATCTCTTCCATGGTCAGCGGTTCTGAAGCCGGGTTCTGCACGATAAAACAGTTCTGAGAATAAGGCTCCACCAGCCGTTTTCCAGAAAACGGATCTGTATTGCTGTACTGAATATAGAAGCTCTCCGCATATTTTTTCTTATCTTTACAGATGCTTTCATAGTCAGGAAGCACCGTATAGTCACTGATCTCATCCAGAGAGCGCACCTTGCAGACAGTTCCCGGAATATAAGTAATGTCTTTTACCGGCATACCGGCATCCAGAGCATCTGCAATAGCAACGATCGACCTTTCTCCCATACCATAAGATACCAGATCAGCACCGCTTTCCAGCAAAATCGATCTGCGCAGGCTGTCTGACCAGTAATCATAATGTGCCATACGCCTAAGAGATGCTTCGATTCCTCCCGCAATGATCGGCACATGCTTATATTTCTGACGGATCAGGTTACAGTAGACGATCACTGCCCGATCCGGTCTTTTTCCCATCTCTCCGCCCGGTGTGTAGGAATCCACTTTTCTATGCTTCTTTGCCACCGAATAATGATTCACCATAGAGTCCATATTACCGGCGCTGACAAGAAAACCAAGCCGTGGCTCTCCCAGTGCCATGATACTTTCCGCATGACGGAAATCCGGCTGGGCAATAATCCCCACCTGATAGCCATGACTCTCCAGCAGTCTGCTGATGATCGCCGGTCCAAAAGACGGATGATCCACATAGGCATCACCGATCACATAGACAAAATCCAGCTGATCGATACCACGCTCCTCCATATCCGCTCTGCTCACCGGCAGAAATCTCATTCTGTCACTCATTCTTATCAGTTCCTCTCTGCTTCGTCAGACCTTCCAGTTCTGCTTCTGTCAACGGCCGGTACTCTTCCGGCGGCAATGTCTCGTCCAGCACCAGACTTCCCATGGACAGACGCTTTAAGTAGGTCACTTTGCATCCCACCGCTTCAAACATTCGCTTGATCTGATGAAACCGTCCTTCGTGGATCGTAACCTCGATCTCACTGACCGGACCGGATAACAGGATCGTCAGAACTGCCGGCAGTGTCTTCTTCTCGTCTCCAATATCCAGACCCTCACGGAACTGCTTAACATGTTCCTCAGTGACCTGTCCGTCGATCTTTGCATAGTAAGTCTTATCCACATGCTTTTTCGGGGACAGCAGCCGGTGTGCCAGCTCACCGTCATCGGTCAAAAGCAATAAGCCTTCCGTATCTTTGTCCAGTCTTCCCACCGGAAACAGACCATTTTTCCGATCTTCCGGTCTCACAAGATCCAGCACCGTCTTCTCCCGGTTGTCTTCGGTTGCAGATACCACCCCTGCAGGTTTATGGAGCATCAGATAGATGTTCTTCTGATAAGATGCTTTTTTCCCCTGGCAGAGAATCTGATCTGTTGTCTCATTGATCTTTAATTCAGGCTTTTTTACCACTTCGCCATTAACCATGACCTGTCCTTTTTTCAACAGATCTTTCACCTGGCTTCTGGTGCCAAATCCGGTCTCACATAAATATTTATCCAGGCGCATCATGCGTTCATCCTCCAGCCGGAGAAATATTTATTCCGAAGAGTTCCACGGATCAGCTTTCCCCAGCCCAGCGGATACCCATCCACACATACCAGCTGCCAGCCTGCATCTTTGGTACTCTCTCCATCCTCAATCTCGATAGTCTCTCCCTTCAGATAGCGGATGATCCGCTCGTCTGTAGCTGGAAGATCGATGACTGATGCATATTCCTCCTTTTTCAGAACCATGGCAAATGCCTGGCTCGGCTCAAATCGTTTTTTCAGGAGTTCACCCATATAAAGACCGGAGCGTAAGAATCGAAGCCCTTTGCAGCCGCTTAAGCCCTCCGGCATCAAAAATACTTTGGTATCTTTGATCTGAATTCTGGTTGTATCAACAGGCATGGACACATCTTTCAGAAAATCTGTCAGCTCCTGCGGAAGCTTCGACGGTTTTCCAGCTGACTCCAGCGCATTTGGCGTACGCTCTCCATCTTTCTGAAGCAATGCCAGAAAATGTCCCTCCCCATCGATCTTATGAGGAAACAGACGAACACATTTTTCCAGTGGAAATGTACTGTCCACCAGTTCTGGCTGTCCTGGCGCAAAGCCTTCACTCTGCGGAATATCCAGCAGATGGAACTCCGGATGATTGCTCAGAAAATAATCCATGCTTCCTTCATTTTCCAGTTTAGAGAAGGTACAGGTAGAATAAAGCATGGTTCCACCCGGCTTCAGCAGGTTTGCTGCCTGATCCAGGATCTCCCGCTGCATTTTGGAAAACACCTCCGGTCCCTGACGTTCCCACGCCGGGATCATATGAGCCTGTTTCCGGAACATTCCCTCACCGGAGCATGGAGCATCGATCAGGATCTTATCAAAATATTCATGAAAATACCGGTCTAACTTGTCTCCCATCTCACTGGTCACCAGAATATTTGGGAGACCAAATACTTCCAGATTCTTCAGCAGAGCTTTTGTCCGAGATGCGCTGGCATCGTTGGCAACCAGCAGACCCTCATGGCGAAGCTTTGCACCAAGCTCCGTTGCTTTTCCACCCGGAGCCGCACACAGATCCAGTACCCGTTCTCCCGGCTCCACCGGAAGGACACTTGCCGGCGTCATGGCACTTGGCTCCTGAATATAATAAAGACCTGCATAGTAATAAGGATGCTTTGTCGGCGCATCCTCTTCTGTATAATAATATCCATTGGGAGTCCATGGTACCCTCCGAAGAGTCTTGAATGGGCTGATCCTCTCAAATTCCTCGACAGAGATCTTGGAAGTATTGACTCTTAAGCCTGTAAACTTCGGTTTCTCGTAGCTTTCCAGATATTCTGGAAGCTCCGGACCTAATATTTCTTTCATTTGTTCTACAAATATCTGTGGAAGATTCATCTATCGTTATCTGTTCCTTTCTGTATTTCTCCCTGCAACCTTTCTTTCAGCAGCGTATTCCGCCGGTTGACTGTTACATGATGTACTGCATAGGAAATGGCTTTCTTCGTTCCTACCAGTACCAGTATTTTCTTTGCTCTCGTAATGCCTGTATAGATCAGATTCCGCTGAAGCATGACATAATGATTCATGAGCACCGGCATCACGACAATCGGATATTCACTTCCCTGTGCCTTATGGATCGTAGTTGCATAAGCATGAACCAGTTCATCCAGCTCCGATGCATCATATTCGATCAGATGTCCGTCAAAATCCACCTGAAGTGTCCGCCCCTGAATATCCACGGAGGCAACGATTCCGATATCTCCGTTAAATATCTCTTTATCATAATTATTACGGATCTGCATGACCTTGTCATTGACCCGGAATATATAACCACTGCGCCGTAAGCCATCGCCCGTCGGATTCAAAGCCGCCTGTAATGCCAGATTCAGATTGGTCGCACCTACCACGCCTTTCTGCATCGGTGTGAGCACCTGGATCTGAGAGGATGGTGTCTGGTAATATCTGGATAGCTTCGTCTGCACCAGATTCACGATCTCAGCCACTGCTTCTTCCGGATCCTCCTTTTCTGTAAAGAAGAAATCGGTCGTCTTCCCGTTAGACAGATCCGGCAGCAGTCCTTCATTGATCCGATGAGCATTCATGATGATCCTGCTGGACTGCGCCTGTCGGAAAATCTTCGTCAGACGCACTACCTTACACACACCCGAATCCATCAGATCCCGCAGTACATTTCCTGCCCCCACCGATGGAAGCTGATCAATATCACCCACCAGCACCAGACGCATATGTGGAGGAATGGCGCGTAGCAGAGCATTCATCAGCACAATATCGATCATAGAACACTCATCTACGATCAACACATCCCCTTCTAGCGGATTCTCTTCATTTTTCTGATAACCTTCCGGCGGTTTTGCTTCCAGCAGCCGGTGGAGCGTCTTTGCTTCCAGCCCTGTCGCTTCCGTCATCCGCTTGGCTGCCCGCCCTGTCGGTGCCGCCAGCAATATGTTCAATCCAAATGTCTGATATGCGGAAATGATGCCTCTGACAGTGGTGGTCTTACCTGTTCCTGGACCACCCGTGAGCACCATCACTTTGCAGGTCGCCGCCTGCCTGATGGCCTCCGCCTGTACCTCATCATACTCCATCTGCAGTTTCTGTTCAATCTTTCTGACATCTATGGAAAGCTCCTGATTACCGGTCTTCTCCCTGGCAGCCATTAAGGATTTCCACAAAAGATCCTCCGCCGGAGCCTCCAATAACCGCTTCAGCTTTCCAGCCGTTCCCGTCTCCGCATAATAAAATGCCGGCAGATAGATCGCCTGTTCTTCTTCCGCGATCTTCTGTCCGAACAGATCCTGATCTGCCATCATCTGATCCAGCGTCATGATCACCGAAGACTCTTCCGCCTCCAGAAGTTCCGTCGCCCGGTCGATCAGCTGCTTCTTTCTGGCATAGACATGTCCTTCATCCGCCAGACTGCTCAGTGTATATAAGATTCCACTCCGTAATCGTACAAAGGCTTCTTTTTCAAATCCCAGCTTCTGTGCGATCCCATCTGCTGTCCGAAATCCGATGCCCCAGATATCATCCGCCAGCCGGAATGGATTTTCTTTCACCTTTTCAATACTTTCATTGCCATACTGTCGATAGATCTTTGCTGCATATGCAGTACTGACTCCATGATCCTGCAAAAACAGCATGACATTTTTAATCTCTTTTTGCTTCTGCCAGCTCTCTTTAATCTGCCGGATCCGCTTCTCGCCGATTCCTTCTACTTCCTTCAGACGGGAGATCTCGCATTCAATCACATCCAGTGTCTCCGTGCCAAACAGTCCTACGATCCGTTTGGCAAATTTCGGTCCAACACCCTTGATCAGACCAGATCCCAGATATTTTTCAATTCCATATATAGTTGCAGGGAGTGTCTCCTCCCAAGTCTCAGCCACAAACTGCCTGCCATACTTACTGTCCACCTTCCAGTTGCCATAGATCAGCAAGACAGATCCTACATTTACATCCAGAAGACTTCCGATGACCGTCACCAGATCCTTATGATTCTTGACCGCACATTTCAGAACTGTGTAACCATTCTCCGGATTCTGGTAAGTGATCCGCTCAACCACACCACGAAGTGTCACCGTGGGGTGTGCGGGCTTCGCTGACTGCTTCGCGATCCCATTCCTGTCTGCAGCATTTCCTTCGGTCTTTGAGACGCCAGTATTGTCCGTCTCTGCCTTCCGCCCTGTATATTCATGCTGTATCGCCCGCTTCTTACGCATCTCAGCTACCATCCGCTCGTAGACCTGCTGGTTCATGCGGCAGTCATTGAGTGCCCGGTGTGCTCCCTCCGGCGATATGCCATAATACTCTGCCAGATCCACCAGCCGATGTCTGGGAAGTTCTGACAGATGCCGTCTTGCCACCTTCAACGTATCTACATAATCATTAGGAACCAACTCTCCGTAATATTTCTCTGCATCACGCCAGATGAATTTCATATCGAAGCTGGCAATATTGTGTCCCACCAGAGTCAATCCTTCTGTGAAATTCAAAAATTCTTGCAGTACCTGTGAAAACAGCGGACAGTCAGCCACCATCTGATCTGTAATGCCATTGACCTGGCTGGCTCCTGCCGGAATGTGCCGTCCAGGATTGACCAGTGTGCTGAACTCATCCACCACCTGACCGGAACGCACCTTCACCGCAGAAATCTCCACCACCTCATCAAAGGTGCGGGAGATTCCAGTAGTTTCCAGATCGAATACCACATAATCCGGAGTATATTTATTCAGTTGGATTCCCTGCTTCTGTGGCATTCGTCTGTTCCCCTGTCATTTATCATTACGGCTCCAGCATGATCTTCAGAATCTCCACATCTGTAGAACGCATGCCTTCTCTTCCCATCCGTCCAAAGCTCTTGATAGTTGCTTCTACATCTTTTTTCACCAGACCTTCACCGCTCTGGAAGCCTCTGTGCTCTGCTGCCATATAATACGCCATGATCGCTGCATCTACAGATGATGCTATCTTGGCTGCACAGGAAGCTTTCGCTCCGTCACAGACAATACCGGATACATTGGCCAGTGTGTTCGTGATCGTCTCAGCAATTGTATCAAAATCTGCTCCGTGCAAATAGGCAATACCGGCACCTGCTCCTGTGGCAGCTGACACTGCTCCACAATATGCACTCAGCTTTCCAAGCTCATTTTTCTGGTAAATCGCCACCAGATTGGATAATACCAGTGCCCGATATTCCTTTTCCTTATCGGCAAACAGATAATCCGCAAATACCGCCACCGGAAGGCTGACCGTCATTCCCTGATTGCCGCTTCCAGAATTGATCATAACCGGAAGTACGCAGCCGTTCATTCTTGCATCACTTCCCGCTGCCGGAAGGGCTTTGGCACGATTTCGTACATCATCACCATAATATTTCAGAATCGTTGCCCCTACATTTGCTCCGTAGGATTTTGTCAGACCTTCTTTGGCAATGCTCATGTTATAAGCCAGCTGCCGGTCAATCAGATCCTTGATCTCATCGATCTTCACTGTCTGGGCAAATTCATAAATATCTTTCAGATTCAGAAGTGTCCTGTCTGTGGAAGCTGCACTGTCTGCCTCCATCTCCTTGGAAAAGATCACCTGTCCGTTTTTCTCCAGTCGTACAATATTCGTATGGGAAAATGCGATCTCCGCCAGTGCGGTATCCTCACCAGCCTTCAGTTCTACGATAATCTGCAGATTGGATACCCCTTCCAGCAGTTCCACATGACAGATCTTCTTTTTCAGGAGCTCTCTTGTAATCTTAAGATCCTCATCTGTCACATCCACCAGCACTTCCAGTTTCTTCTCTGCATTACCGCCTACAGCTCCAAGAATGGCACTGGTTTCAATCCCTTTTAAGTCTCCCGTCGTAGGAACAATGACAGCCTTCACATTTTTGATAATATTTCCACTGCAGCTCACCACGATCTCCTCTGGCAGCTTTCCAAGAATCTCACGGGCTTTTGCTGCCGCATAAGCAATGGCGATCGGTTCGGTACACCCAAGTGCCGGAACCAGTTCCTCCTTCAAAATAGCTATATATTCTTCGTAAACGTGCTGATCCATCTTCTGTTCAACCCTTTCCACATGTATTTCTCTTATACCCTTTACACTATACAATATTTCATGAACTTTTCCAATAAAAAAATACCCCTCCCTGATTGATATGTACCCAGAATCCTGGACACATATTTACGAACTAAGCTGAACACATGGATGCTAGCCTGTATTGCACAGGTGGCATCCATTTTGTTTTTGCCTGAATTCTTTTGTTATTATAATATGATTAGCTCCTATTAGGAAAACACACTGTCAAAGGGGTATGTAGCGGGGGTTAGCCCGCTACTGCGGGTTTTGTGGTGTTGATTTCAATGTATTCTGCTATGCGTCTAAATTCATCCGCAAACTTAAATTTCACACTAATGTTTCCATTCTCATAAACCTTGATATGGTCGATCAGCTCAACGAGAAGTTCCCGGAAAAGCTGGTCGATATTTTGATGTTTTGTAAAGGCCACCAATGCGGGATGCTCACTCTTTACACCGTTTGCCAGTTCCGCCCGTTCAGCGTTCAGCCGGGCCAGTACATCCGTAAGAGCGATGGTCTGTCGTTCATAATCGGCTTTCATATCCCGGTAGTCCTGCTGGGTTATTTCCCCGTCTTTCCAGTCTTGATAAAGGGACTGCTTGTAGCGGCTGATTTTTGCCAGTTCCCGCTCTTTCGCAGCAATCAGTTCTTCCAAACGGATAGACTGGCTCTTTTTGACCGGGGCGGTGTTAATGCGGGCAATCATTTCCGAGTATGAAACAGCCAGATGGATTTGCTGTTGTACTGCAAAGAGGACAGCGGCCTCCAGACGGTTATGCTTGATTGAGTGCATTGTGCAGGCTGTCCGGGAGCGGTTCTTGTAGGTGGAGCAGGCATAGTACACATTATTGTTGTTGCCTACGCTCCGGGTAATTGCCCGCCCACAGTCAGCACATTTCAGAAAACCGCTGAACAGGTGGACTTCCCGGCCTTTTGGAGAAGTACGGGTATCACGCTGTAAAAGAGCCTGTACCTTATCAAAGGTTTCATAATCAATGATTGACTCATGCGTACCAGCTACTTCCACCCATTCTTCACGGGGGACGCTTTCAACCTCGTGTACCTTATAGCTTTTTACCCGATTGCGGCCCTGCGCCAAATCCCCGGTATAGGTGGGGTTCGTAAGAATGGAGTGGATCATGCGGGCTCTCCACATGGGATCGTCATATCCTCTTGTTGAAACAGGTATGCCCTTTTGCAGTTTATAAGCCGAGGGGCTGGGTACGCCGTGTTCATTCAGATACAAAGCGATGGCCCGTTTCGATGTTCCTTTTAGAAACAAAGAGAAAATCAGTTTGACGATTTCAGCGGCATCGGGATCGATGATCAACTGGTGCTTGTCCTTTGGGTACTTTACATATCCATAAGGAGCAAATGCGCCGATGTACTGCCCGTTGCGCCTCTTATAGTCAAATACCTGGCGAATTTTCTTTGAGGTCTGGTAGCAGTATTGATCGTTCATTACATTCGTAATCGGGACGATAATACTGGAAACGCTGTCCGGGTTGAGATAGCTGTCCACATTTTCAGCAAGACTGATAAAACGGACACCCATTTGCACAAACAGGTTATCAATCAGACTTCCCGCATCACTGTAATTTCTTGCAAAACGGGAAAGGTCTTTTACTACCACGCAGTTGATTTTCCCGCTCATTACATCGGAAAGGAGCCGCTGGAAATTTTCCCGGTTGGCGTCCGTTCCTGTGTGTCCATCGTCTACATATTCGGAAACACTTTCAAATTCTCCGATATGCTTCTGATAAAAGTCATTGAGCAGATCACGCTGGTTGATGACGCTGTTGCTGTCGTCCTTTCCCTTTTTCAAGTCCTCCTTGGAAAGCCGGATGTATTCGCCCAGCCGCCAGCGGCGGACGGTATAAGAGGGAGAGAAACTCTGTTGCAATCCTCTGTTTTTTGTTCGTGCCATTGTTCCTTCTTCCCTATCACATTACATCTATATTATACCTCTGCCCGGGCGAGACAACAAGGATGCCTCCGCCTCGGGACACTTTGTCTCGAAGTAGTAACGGGCCATAACCGAAGTTACAGCCCGCTTTTTTGCCGGAGCAGGAAGTCCGTCAGCGTGTCCTGCAAGGACGGCCCGCTTTCCGCAAATTCAATTTTTACACCGATCCCGCCGATGCAAAAGCAGTATGGATTTTCTACCGCCTGCAAAAACAGAGCGATCCGCTCCTCCCGGGGGGAGAGAGGTGTCAAAGGTCATACCGCTCACATCCGGCAGGGACTCGGGAGCCACTGCGCCGATGTCAACGCTTTTCATTTGTTCCAGTTCCTTTGCCGTTAATCTCACGGTAAAACCTCCTTATCAAAAATAGGATACGCCTCCCGCATATCGTGGGGAAACGCAAGAGGGCAGCACCTAAACGATGCTGCCCTCTTGCCTCACTCCATGTAAGTATAAATATAGAGAACGCCGCTCCCATTTTCTTGCCCTGTCCAAAGACAACCATGCTCAGAGCGGCGTTCCCTCGCAGATAATGGGGCGGCCCTGAGGGACAAGCGGCCAGCCTGTCCTATGCCGGATCGTGGCCGTGGGGTGGCCCGGCCCAGTTGCGGCGTTGGTGTTGTTCGCTCGTTATTCCGAAGAAAAAGTCACAGCGCACCCGCCGTCCGGCTCCCCGGACTATGCCTGGGGCCGCCGCTGTTTATCTGCGGAAAGAAGAATATCTCCTTTCATAAACCGAGACATTTTTTCATCATTTCCAAGTGGGGAAAATGAAAAAATCAAAAAGTTTTTTTCATACGCTCAAGGCCACGCTTGATCGACTGGTGGACAGACTCCTCATGTACGCCCTCGACCTCGGCAATTTCCTTGATGCTCTTTCCGAGAATGATGTGGGCATCAATCCTGCGGCCCTGGATCTCCGGCAAAGAGTTGAGTGCATTCCATAGACGAATGAACAGCTCCATACGCTCCAGTAGCTCCTGGGGCGTTGGCTCATGCAGGCAGGCGGAATATTCGATCCCGTCATCGCAGTCCAGAGAATATTGCGCCTTATGCCGGGAGAGCCGCCGCTGGTAGGCCATTTCGTGCCGGGCATCGGACATAAACACTTCGGCTACCTCGTCAGAAACCTTGATAAACTGATCCTGTGTGTACCAATAATAAAAATCCTTCAGATTGATTGTAGTCATAAATAAACCTCCGTTTCGGTGTTGGGTGGATGAGTGACCGAAACGGGGCTTGGCGGAGAGCGGCACCTCAGGGAGCCGCCCTGCACCTCGGGACACTTTGTCTCGAAGTACAAAAAAGCGCCCGTACAGCAAGACACTATGCAGACGCATGAAATTACATTATCATAATTGTACTGATATATTGTACCTTTATAGCCAGACTGCCCCGGAGGGGGAGCTACGCTTTTTTTAGCTGGTGAAGGTCATGGGAATTGTGAGAAAGTAAGATGGACACGGCGACACCCTCCTATGGGCCGCCGTGGGGTTACTGAATATCCAAAGAGAAACGGCGGCTCTGAAAATCAAAGCCGCCGTTTCAAATAGGCGTATTGATAGGCTGCTGTACGACAGCTTTTTTTCTTTTGCCGTCGTGCGGCAGATAGATGGTTTGTTTAGTTATGGCTTGCATTACCTATGGGCTGATTTCCAGACATTCCGGCCTGTGTATGCTCGTCAAATTCCTCTTGACTGTATTTCTCGATGCCAGTTAATGTTCCGTGATGTTCGCTGTTCAAGTGGCCGTAATCACGAACGGTATAAATGTCTATTGTGCCAACACCACTTCCAAGCGTTCTCATTTCGCCTCGGAATTTTCCGCTGGCGAGGCTTTCACCATTAGAAGTGAGAACATCCCGGAAATAGCGGACTTCCTCACCATTGAAATACCACTGATCCTTTTCGGCATCATAGGTTACTCCAAATGCCTCATACTCTGCAACGAGCTTTGCAGTTTCGCTATCTTCAAGCGGCGTTCCTGCCATAGCAACGGATGTGCTGTTTTTCAACGCCTCAATATCCCGTGCTTCAAATTCCTGCTGGATAAACTCTTTTAAGCCAATCAGTTTACCCGCCGGATCAACGGAGCCGTCAGCCGCTTTTGAAAAGCTCTCTAAATCCCGTACAGCATACACATCTACTGTGCCGTTCTCATTTAGAAAATCAATACCGGCGGTTTCGTTGTTACTGATGGGATAATAGTCCTCAAACCAGCGAACCAAATTCCCGTTATAGGTAAGTTCATCTTTGACCGCGTCATAGGTCATCCCGTATTGTTCATAAGGTGCAAACATTTTTTCTTTGTCTGCGGCGGAGAGTGCCGAGCTGTCCTCGCTGTTTCCCAGCGCCTCAGAACCGCCAAGAGGTTGACTGATTTCTTCCTTGATAACGGGATTACCTTGTTCCTGGCTGTTCTGTGGTGTCGTACTGCATCCAGCCAAACAGCCTAACAAGAGCATGGACGCAGCGCATAATGCCTTTCTTCTCATAGTGTTTACCAATCCTTTCTTTGAATGTACCCCAAGTATAGCAAAGCATTTTGGGATACCTTTGGGATTAGTTTGTGATTTATATGTAGTTAAAAAAAGCGGCAGGTTGTTCACCTGCCGCTGATTGTCCGCTAAATCGTGAAGAAGAATTTAACACCGTTTTCTGTGTTGCAAGCCTCACAATAGCTGTTATGTTGTTGTAAAATTCTTTGAACCATATAAAGCCCTAAGCCGCTACCGCCTGTTCTTCTACTGCGGGATTGCTCCATACGATAAAAAGCGTCAAACAATTTGGGAATATCATCTTCTGGTATATGTGTACCTGTGTTCTCTACGGAGAACAAAAAGCGTCCGTTGGTATTTTGTAAAATAATATCAACGCTTGCTCCATGCGGCGAATACTTTACAGCATTTGAAATCAAATTGGAGAACACCTTTTCAATCAGTAATTTGTTCCCATTGATAAAAGCGGGAGACTGTATAGCAAGATGTATTTGTAGCTCTTTTGTTGCCACTAAATCATCAATCTCCCTCAAATAGCCATGTATCATGGGAGCGCAATCAAAATGCTCCATTTTGAAATCGACATTGGTTTCCAGCCTTGAAATCGTTAATATTTCCTGCACCATCGTTTCAAGCGTAGCTACAACTTCCAAGGATCGGGCAAGATACTTTTCGTGGTCTTTATATGCCCCTATACCCAATAGCATCCCCTCTAATTGACCCTTGATAATGGTGATAGGGGTTTTCAGTTCATGGGAAGCGGAAGAAAAGAAATCTTGTTGTGCCCGTTCCAGCGCCTTTTGATGTTCAATATCCTTTTGGAGCTGGAGATTTGCACTTTGCAACTCCTCCAAGGTAGTAGATAGTTTCCGGGACAGCGTATTCAAGCTATTCTCCAGTACACCCAGCTCGTCAGAACGGCGTTCCTCAAGTTGCCATTCCAGCCGCATATCAGACATTTCTTTAGAAATCCGACTGATTTTTAATACCGGGTTTGTAATGATACGAGAATACACCCAAGCAGTTGCCAACGATACAAGGAGAATAACGCAAAACAAAATCGGTAATACGCTTACAAATGATTGCCGCAGTTCTGCGATTTGAGAGGCTTCTCCATAAACTGTTAAAATATATTGGCTATTATCATCTGCAAATGAGAAGTAATAGCTGTTGGATATAATCGGCGCACTTTCATAAGATGCTCCGCCAAGAGCCTCCCCGGTGATCCCATCGTTAAAGCTATTTTGGTTAGACGGTGTTTCCACCAGAACACCATCAGCAGTATAAAGCTCCACCATGCTAATTGTCGTGTTTTGAAGAAACTGATCAAAAAGTCCGCCGCTATCCTGCATACGGATATGTTCTAATTCATAAACAAAGTCGCTTGTCTGTTCATCTAATGCCGCATTGAGATTGTTAGAATAGGTTTGAGGCATATACCAAGCCAAAACGCCATAGACAAGAAAGCTCACACAGAGTAAAACTGCCACAGTCAGAATAAAGACTTTAGCAAACAGACTGCCTTTAATTCTCTTTATCAACTTTATATCCCACCCCTCTGATTGTTTGAATGAAATCTATTCCCAATTTTTTTCGTAGATTTTTGATATGGGTATCAACAACACGCTCGTCCCCATAAAAATCATATCGCCACAGCTTATCCAACAAGTTCTGCCGGGTCAATATCCGGCCCTGATGGGTCAGCAGTTCCCGCAGTATTTCAAATTCCTTTTGTGTCAGTTCAAAATTAGCTCCGTCCACGGTGGCGGTGTAACTGTCACAGTTCAAAAGCAAATTGCCATAAGTAATGATTTGATACTTTTCATCTGTTTCCCGGTTACTGCGCCGAAGTACAGCCGCAATTTTGCGGAGCAGGACAGGCATAGAAAACGGTTTTGTGATGTAGTCATCCACCTGCAAATCCAATCCTTTAATCTGATCTTCTTCTCCGCTTAATGCGGTTAGCATGATGATAGGAACATCAGATTGCTTGCGTATCAATTCACAGACACTGTAACCGTCAATTTTGGGGAGCATAATGTCCAACACAATCAAGTCATATCGTTCTCCCGCAAATAAAGATAGTGCCTCGACACCATCATTTGCAACAGCTACTTCATATCCTGCTTCTTGTAAAAAATTCTGTAAAAGTTCTTGAATATCAAAATCGTCCTCAACGACTAAAATCCTCTGCATAATAACATCTCCAAAGATAGCGTATCATAGATTTTTGTGATTAAAGTGTAGTTTTCAAATTTTCTTTCTGTTATTATATTATACCTTGTCCGTGTAACATCGGCAACCTTGCCGACGGGCAATAAAATACTACTAAAACATAAAATCGTGTTTCGTTCTCATAGTCAAACCCGAAATGTAAAATAATATAGGGGTGATACTCTATATAGTCTTCAACCGCTTGTGAAAATTCTTCGAAGGAAGAATAATCTTTCTCATAGCCATGTAAGTAGATCTAGCCATATGTATTGCTTTAAGGAGATACTTTAATTGGTATCCCTTTTCTCTGAGTTCTTTGATGATTGCTGCTTTTTCGCCTTGAGTTGCGCAGCCCATTTTTCTTGTCTCAAGGCGATCCGTTTTTTTATTACTTCATTCTCGGCTTTGATATATTCGTTTTCAGCTCTTAAGCGTATCAGTTCTTCTCGTTCCGATTCCGTTAAAGGTAATGGATTGGTTGATTTCTTCATTCTCGGTTCCTTTGTTGGTCGTCCTTTTTTACTTTCTACCAATCCATTATATCCTTGTAATTTATATTTGTGTAGCCATTGATAAAGCATTCCTGGGTTAATACCTGCTTCTATGGCAACTTTCTTCTTTGGTATGCCTGCAATGACCTTTGAAACCAGTTCAAACTTTTCTTCTGGTGTCCAAACCTTATTAAACACCTTATGTTTTAAAACTTCTGGGCCATGTAAATCAACCAATCTGGCCCATTGTCGTATATTACTTTTGAAAGTATCTGGATTCACCCTTCTGGGATATCGGGATAGGAACCTGAAAGATACAATTCAACACACATCAGTTTAAACTCATAACTATAATGCATAAAAATACCCTCCTTACTGGTTGTCCAGTAAAGAGGGTACATATCAGATCTGATGATCCGGTTCACCAGATTTTTACATATATTTTACGTTGCTGCGCTAGTGTTTTTTACATACGCCTGCCTATAATACAGGCATAAAAGAGAGGTGTAAAGAATATGAAAAATCCAAATGTATGTAGAAAAATTATGTATGCTCTTATATTTAGTGGTCTGATCATTGCCAATGGTTCCGCTGTCTTATTCGGAACAGGTACCATGTCACCCGGATTCATCATGGGTGGATTTGTAGCGGTTATCGGAATCGTTTTCGGATTTCTGACTGTCCGTTGCCCTCACTGTGGAAAGCTGCTGAATCTGAAGGGCTGGGACACCGAATATTGTTCACACTGCGGAGAATCCGTAGTGCTTGAAAAGGCTGAAAAAGCCCTTGATTGTAAGTCCTCTAAGGAATTTGCCTGACAAGAAAACAATCGTATCAACAAATAAGAAGCCAGCAAAGCCCTTTGGGCAATGTTGACTTCTTTTTATATTTTTACATCTGTTACGCTATTTGCATCCACACATTACAATCACTTTTTCCGGAACGATCTATGGCAGAATATCAGTTTACCATTCCGCATTCCTGAAGTAGCTTTCCAACTGCTGTCCGATTCACCCGCTTCAATAGTTTCTTCTTTACTTTTTCAAGAGGCAGCGGAAGTTCCAGTTCCAGCGGAGATTTTCCATCCATCAGTTTGACTGAGCTTGCCAGCAGTTCCCGCACGTCATAGACGCTTCCCCATACTTCCGGTATACCCCGATCCACGCCGCACAATCCATAGACCGCTTCCATGGCAGTACGGACCGAATATTCTGTAGTAAAGATCGTATCTCGCGGTGTCTCTGCAAACTGTCCTAAAAATGCGGCATTCACACAGCCATCCGGGATCACATCCGGCCGGTCACCTGCCGCCCGTGGCATAAAAAATGCAGTAATATAAGGCATCATCGTTGGCACACAAACGGCATGATACTCTGCCAGTTCCTCGATCTCTGACACCGGCACACCCAGATGATACAGCCACTCCGCAGTGATTTCTTTTCCCGTACATATTTTCATCGGCTTCTTTATATAATCTCCCGGCACATCGGTGAACAGTCCGTAAAGCCAGACGCAGATTTCTTCCTTCTTCTGGTTCTTAAACTGCCCCTGCCGGTTGATGGTCCAACTCAGCAGCCAGCTTGAGTCTTTACAGCTTACGATTCCTCCTGTCACCACTTTCCCGCTTCGTGGATCACGTCTGCAGATTTTCCGAATATAAGACAGGATCGTTTCATCAGAAGTAGTCACTGTTGCTGATTCCCAGTTGGTTTTTTCAATATCAGAACAGAATTTCTCCGGATGGCCAAAGGCAGGATCCTGTGCTGCAATATTCTTCCAGAGATTCCAGCAGCCACTTTTCCTCACTTCTGCATTTCCCACAGGTGCATGATCCTGATCACCATAAATCGTCCCTTCCGTACAGCTTCCATTTGTGATAAATACCAGATCATCCTCCGTCAAAGGAATCTCCTGCCGTTCACCTTTTACCAGACACTCAATGGCTCTTGCCGTTTTTTTCTCGCCCTTGATCTCGAATCTCACATTGGTCACTTCTGTTCCCAGTCGGATCTCCACCCCTGCATGTTCCAGATATTTTAGCATCGGCAGAATCAATGATTCATACTGATTATATCTGGTGAATTTCAAGGCTGAGAAATCCGGCAGTCCTCCAATATGATGAATAAAACGTTGAAAATACAGCTTCATTTCCAGTGCACTATGCCAGTTTTCAAAGGCAAACATGGTTCTCCAGTACAACCAGAAATCAGACTTGAATACTTCATCATCAAACACGTCCTCTATGGTTTTGTCATACAGATCTTCATTTTTTGTGAAAAACAATTTAATGATCTCCATGCTCCCCTTCTGGCTTAAACGAAATTTTCCATTCGTGTGAGCATCTTCCCCACGGTTTTTCGTGGCGCGACACAACGAATAATTAGGGTCATGCTTATTGAGCCAGTAAAATTCATCCAGAACTGATGCCCCCGGAATCTCCAGTGATGGAATACTGTGGAACAGATCCCACAGACACTCAAAATGATCTTCCATCTCCCGTCCACCCCTCATCACATACCCTCTGGTCGGATCATGGATTCCATCGCAGGAACCTCCAGTAATGTCCATGGCTTCCAATATATGAATATTTTCGCCTGGCATCTGTGCATCCCTTATCAGGAAACAGGCCGCCGCCAGGGAACCAAGGCCGCTTCCGATCAAATACGCAGTTTTTCCTTCTATTCCAACTGGTTTCTCTGGTCTGGCAAATGCCTCATAGTTTCCCTTCGCATAATAAATACCCTTGCTGTTCTTTTTCTGACTGCCCCGCTCGGTATTCCGATAGTCGGATTCCGGAATCTTCGTCTGTCTCATCTGATCCACAGACTGCATCTTTCGCTTTCTTGTCTTCGCAAGAAGAACGGTTCCTGTTCCTACCGCCAATGCAGATGCCATCCCCACTTTCCATGCATTCTTTCCCATACAAACAAATCCTTTCTTTTTGCAGTTATTTTCCGCAGAAAGAAAGGATTTATTCAGGACTTGATTATTTACAGGTATCACTTTCTACATTTAATTCCCGGTATGTCCTTGCAATGATGATCGCCGAGATTATAAAGGTCAGAGCATCCGAGACCGGCATGGAATATAACACACCGTCGAGCCCGAAGAAGATTGGAAGCAGCAACGCAAATCCCACACCAAATACCACTTCACGGAACATGGACAAAAGTGTGGATGTTAAAGCTTTGCCTACTGCCTGCAGGAAAATGAAGCACGCTTTATTGACGCAGGCCAGGACCATCAAGCATAAATAGATACGGAATGCTTTGATTGCAAAATCCGTGTAGTAACTGCTCTCGTTCGCTGCACCAAAGATTGCGATAAGTTGCCTTGGAAATCCCTCTGCCAGCACAAGCGCTGCCAGTCCGACCAATGCTTCTGCAAGCAATAATTTTGTAAACAACTCCCGAACACGCATTTTTTTCTCAGCTCCCATATTGTAACCAATGATTGGGATACATCCTGCTGCCATACCCACTACGACCGAAATGACAATCTGGAAAAATTTCATCACAATACCGACCACAGCCATCGGGATCTGCGCATATTGCTCCTGCCCAAATATCATATCAAGCGCTCCATATTTACGAAGCATATTGTTGATTGCTGCCATTGCTGCCACAAGACTGATCTGAGACAGGAAGCTGGTAATACCAAGTATCAGCGTTCGTTCACATATATTTTTCTTCAGAACATAGTCCGCTGATGCCGGTTTGATGATTTTCATATGAAGTAAATACCACACAGCCAAACCTGCTGTTGCGATCTGTCCGACCACTGTTGCCACTGCTGCTCCCATCATGCCCCATTTGCAAACAAAGATGAAAATCGGGTCAAGAACGATATTGATCGCAGCTCCTGCCAATGTGGAGAACATGGCAAACTTCGGATTTCCATCCGCACGAATGATTGGATTCATAGCCTGTCCGAACATATAGAATGGAATACCGAGTGTGATATAAAAGAAATATTCCTGTGAATAATGGAAGGTTTCTTTATTTACTGTACCACCAAACATAGCAATAATACCATCAGCAAAGATCAGATAAACAACCGTCAACACGAGACTTCCCACAAGGATCATTATAACCGCATTTCCAACACTGCGTTTTGCCTTGTCCATCTCACTTCTGCCAAGCGCCATGCTGACAAATGCGCAGCAGCCATCACCAACCATGACAGCAATGGCCAGTGCAACAACAGTCAACGGAAAGACAACGGTGTTGGCCGCATTGCCATAAGACCCCAGATAGCTTGCATTTGCAATAAAAATCTGATCGACAATATTATAAAGTGCGCCCACCAGCAATGAGATAATGCAAGGAATCGCATATTGTTTCATAAGCTTTCCTATACGTTCTGTTTCCAAAAATTGATTTCCAGTATTCATATAATTTGTCACCTTTCTTTTTCTGAAATGAAAAAATACGTAAGCCCATCAAAACCCGGACTTACGCATTTCAGCTACACGATTTTTCTATTAAATTTACCGTCATTTTATTATCACTCACCCCTCACTTTCAAAAAACGTGTGGCATTTCTGCAACTGGATTTACGCAGAAACGCCACACGCTGTAAATCAGATTATAACCGATTCATTAAAAAATTTCAAATGATTTTCTTAAATTGCTCTTCCATTGGGAATAGTAATAACGCACAAAAAACTATTCATATTTTTATGCAAAACTGCTTTTGAAAGCAGACAGAATTTTTCCTATACTATATGTATGACAGCTAATTACAGGAGGATATTTTTATGCATGACTACGAAATCTTTATTGAAGAAATCAACCCCTGCGGTGGAGAAAAACACAGCCAGAAGACACTGATAGAAGCGGAGGCTGCCAGCCCGGAAGCTTATGTAAAAGAAAATGGAAGATATCCGATTCTCGAAACTACAACCACCGATAAAGGAGATGTTGTGATTGTAACCGGAGATAATCAAGGAACATTTGTACGGTATACATTCACCGAATAACACTTTTCAGCTAATAAACACGCAGGGATAGCTCAAGCTATCCCTGTGATTATCTGTTATAAATTACAGAACTCCGTATCAAATACATGAAACCCGTCAAAATCTTCACTATATTCTGCGCCAAAGAAGATCGATTACTTTGTTAATCCCGATTGAGATTTCACCTATTTTAACGGATCTGCGCTGCCAGTGCTTTCACCAGTTCAACGTCCACGAATTCATAATCCATCCGATGTGGATCTGACAGATATGCATAACTTACACTACCAGTTTCTGTAGTAGAATCCATGCGGTAGGATTTGCAGGAAGAATGTATCTGACGAATGCCTGTCTTTTCCATGAGTTCCCGTACATTTCCAGCGTTGACACCGCTTCCAGCCAACAATTCGATCTTATCTCCGTACTTATTCTGAAGCTCTGCGAGCAATGTTACGCCCTCCGACGCTTTTGCCTGCTGCCCACTGGTAAGCAACCGATCCACACCGCAGTCTATCATTGTCTCGATAGCTTTTTCCGGTTCCGGTGTCACATCAAAGGCTCTGTGGAATACAGCCTCCCCGCCTTTCACATGAATCAGTTCCACCATTTTTTTCGTCTTCTCCGCGTCCACAGTTCTGTCTGCTTTCAGAAATCCGAAAGCAATTCCATCAGCTCCATGCTCCAGAAGCAGTTCCGCCTCCTCCAGCATAAGCTGTGCTTCTGTTTCATCATAGCAGAACCCGCCTGCCCGCGGTCGTACCATACACACAATCTTGAGGGATGTCTCCTTCTTTGCCCGCATAAGACTGATAAGTGATGGCGTCAGTCCGCCCACGCTTAAAGCACTGTTCAGTTCTACCCGGTCTGCTCCTCCCTTTTCTGCAGCCAAACAGTCCTGATAACTTCCGGCGCACACTTCAAATGTAATCTTCTGCATCTTTTAACCCTCCCTAAACTTTAGCTCTGTCCACACAATAACAATACTTATTTCATGCACCAATTCAGATATTTCACTTTTCATCTACAAACACAGATATCTTTATCTCTGACTCATCTCTTGTGTAGATGATACCTCGAATATATCTGCCATCATCCGTCACACCACCTAGGATATTGCGATAGCATGTCTCATCCTGATACTGATACTGTTTGACTAACTGTGCATGTTCCACATCGTCTGTATCCAGTTTTTCTACTGGAAAATACACATATACTTTTTCTGCATCCGTCTCAAGTGTATATGCGTCTGTCACCTGTTTTGCGTCAATAAAACCATTTCCATTCCAGTTCTCCTGCGAGTCCAGAACCGTCTTCTCAAGTGCCACTTGCTCCTGTGGCTGCTCTGTAATCAGGATAATATCATCCTGAATTTTCTTTTCACATTTTATATAAGTATCTTCACCTGCACTTACAATACGGTAGCCATTTATCTGGTATAACTGGTCTTCAATGCCGTTTTCAATAGGCCAGCCAGCCAGATTATAATAGGGCTGCTGAACCGTCTGATACGCTTCCCGACTCTCATAGTCTGCAAATAAAATCGTATCAACACCAGTTGCCCGGCTTATCACTGATACAGGAATCTGATCTACTGCCTGATTCACATAAGACACAACAGTTCTCGCAGATTCATCCTGCAATATTTCTGACAGATTTCCTCCGTCATAGAAAGTGCGTATCATTCCATTCTTCTCGTCATTTACCGTTTCGTACTCACCATAGCTCACAAATACGCTTTCTGCATGAAATCCTGTGATTTCATCCAGTTCCTGTGAAAACGCTGTGACAATCTCCTGAAATTGATAATTATCGATTCCTTCGGTATTTTCCCTTTCTCCTGAAATAAAAACAGAAAAATCTTTTCCCTGATAGTTCATCCTTATGAACACATTTCCAGTGGGAGAAGGGAAAAAATCAGGAACCGGACCTGAATTATATTTCTCACAGTTCAATTCCCTGACTTTTGCATCAATTCCATATTTCGCTTTAATATAATTCTCCGCGTTTTCACGACCTTGCTTCTCATAACGCTTCATCTCTGCCTTTTCTTCCTGCGTATAACCGCAGCCCGTCAGAACAGCCATGATAAGAATAAGGAGCAGATAATAAACTATGTTTCTTTTTTTCATACTTTTCAATATTATACGTGCCTATCGCACCACATTGCAAAGTGTTCCAATTCCTTCAATAGAACACTCGACCATATCACCTGACTTCAGAAACTTAGGTGGATCAAATCCCATGCCTACGCCTGAAGGTGTTCCTGTTGCAATGATGGTGCCCGGCATAAGTGTCATGCCCGAGGAAAGTTCTTCAATAGCATGCGCCTTGTAGTTGATTCCAAGGCAGATCACATCCTGCTTTGGTCTTGGAATCGGTGCAAGCAATGTAACATCTGATAGCAAAATCTTATTCTTTGCTTCCTTTATGGCAACCTCAAGCTTCTCCTTAGGTGCTTCAATCAGTGCATTCATATCTGCAAACGACAATGGATAAACCGCGTTGTCCGATTCATTTAAGAAACCGACCGATTCTTTGTTATCATACAAATATGTTACGTATTTCATTCAACACTTCCTCCTCAAATCCTTATTTATCAATAAACATTCTTCCCGAAAATGCCACATGCGGGATTTCATAAAAGGTACTGTCCTTGGGACAGATCGGACGATACAGAGGATCTGCTACAATGATCTTTGCATTCTTCAGTTCCTCTTCCATCGCCTCTTCCCCGAGCACTACTTTGTCGTTCCTGCCAAGCAAAGATTCGCATTCCTTTAACGGACACAGTACACGGGTCATGCGTCCATATTTTTTCTCGATACCTGCTGCCAACGATCCCATAGTGACCGGCTCTCCGATCAGAGTAATCTCTGTCTCCTGTTGCATACGGTTCTGCAAATATACATTTGCAGTGGCTGTCTGCTGCGTAACCGCCATCTCCAGTGCATGGGAAATATCTTCTGCCAGCCACTGATTCGGTGTTCCGATCACATAAGGAATGTGGCAGGTTTCCCAGAGAACCTTTGCTGCCCGCAGTCCCACTGCAGATGCCACCAGATTGACATCTGCATTTCCTGATGTCTGTAAAGTCTCGAAGTCATCTCCCATAGCCCATGTAGACAAAACATTCCATCCATATCTGTTCAGATTTTCTTTTAATGTATCTACATGTTCCTGTGGGCCAAAATCCAGTGGTGTTATGCCCAGAAGGTTGACACTGCAAGAAGAACCACTTTTCGCCTGACAGCCAGGTGCTTTGACGAAGCGCCTTGCAATCTCTTCCAATGCCATTCCAGCTCCATATACATAATCATGCATGCCATTTGTCGGCACAGAAAATGTAGGGATACCTGTTTTATTTTCAATCACTCGCGCGATTGCCGGAAAGTCCGTACCATTCATATAAGGAATCGGCGAACCCGCCAGGGCAATGAATGCAGGCTGCAGTTCACTGGCTGCATCTGCAATATCATCAATAAATTTCCGGTCATTTCCCATGATCGCATCTGTTTCTGTAAGTCCGGAGATATAGATCAGACTGTCCTGATCGTACCAGCGGATCTCATCATGGGTATTATAAGTAGAATTGCATCCGGAAGGGTCATGCATGACTGTCATTCCGCCCAGTTCATACAAGGCAGAACAGACACCTGACACATCTGCCGTATATACCGGTATGATTCGATATGATTGTCTCATAGACAGCATTCGCACCCCCATCCCTTTTGACCGACCAGTTTTTCTGTATTTTTTTCATTTTGATATGCATCCATCATCAGCTCTGCAGTTCTTCGGATACCATCGAATCCATACAGACCTTCTCCCTGTACCAGATTGACAAAATGTCGGCTGCGACTGAAATAAGCTGCTTTCTGCCCGATTGCAAGCACTTCTTCGCCGCTGCCTCTTGGCAGGATCCGCATCTTTGGCAGGATCGTCGCGATCAGTTCCAGTTCCGGTGCGTGTTCTTTAAGCCAGAAGAACTCCTCTTTCTCTTCCGGGCTGATACTGTCCAGATAGACTGCTTTCACACGGAAACCATGTGTCAGAAGCAGTTTTGCCAGTCCCAGTGGTCTTGGATGGTATAGATAATCTAAGACAATCGGTGTCTCCTGGATCAGGTTTCTTGCTTCTGTAAGCTTTTCCTCACAGATCGCACATTCGTGCGCCAGCTCGTCTTTCGTCAGCTCCGGCAATCCAAGCATGTCTGTTAACTGCTTTAACTGCCGTTCGATCTCTTCATAAGAAAAACTACCCGGCATATAAAGATGCTCGCGACCCAGACGTCTTGCCTGCGCTTCCATTCCATATTTTCCTGCAGGATAACAGTTGATAAACAGACGCCCCTTGCTCATCTCCAGCAGTTCCTGCCAGGTATTACAGGCAGGCAGTTCCCGCACTGTATACCCATATCGCTTCAATAGCCGCTTGATGTCACTGCTCTCATTCAGGGCAAAATCACTGCCAAATACAGAGACGCTCTTTTCCTCTGCTTCACAGACTGGAAGCATGTCATACATAGCTTTCCGAAGCTTCTGATCCGGAGTCAGGCTATGCTTTTGCATGATTGGATCCATATAACATCGAATAAAACAGATATCCGGGAAACGTTCCTCTAATTTCCGATAAATATATTTCAGATCACTTCCCAGAAAATGATGCAGACAGACAGTAAACAGCAAAACAGCTTTTGGATGGTCTCCCCGTTTGTTCAGCACATCAGTCACTCCCTCAATGGTAAGATCATCCAGATTACTGTATAAGACATCTTTCTGCTCCACAATGACATAGGAAAAACGATCTGACGCATTCATCTCCGCAGCAGTCAGCACAACTCCACGCATACAGTTCTCTGCACAGACATAGATCTGTATAGACTCGGGAACCTGCATCCCTGTGTGCACAATATTCCAGTTGCCGTGCACTGGCGAATTATATTCCAGCTTCGATGCAAACGGTGCAGGAAACGAAGCATCTTTTATTGCTATCCTGCTCAATCGTCTGCTCCTCCTTCTGCCGGAGTGATCACATTAGAATAGGCCGTCTTCGCTGATATGCCTTTTAAGTGTCCGATCTTTCCAGAAAGTGCGCTGATCTTATCCTGCGGCGCATCAATGGCAATGCTGATGATGCTGATTCCTTTTGCACGGTATGGAATCCCCATTCTGCCAATAATGTACTGGCGCGCTTCATGAAGCAATGTGTTTAATTCTTCAATCGCATCATCCTGTTCTACAATAATGGAAATAACTGCCACTCTGGTGTCCATGCTTTGATTCCTCCTGTTTATTTACAACAATTCGCAACGATTCACAGCTGTTTAACAGATCCGCGGTAAAAGCTCTCCTCCTGGCTGGGGGAGCAGTGCCTGTGTTCCGATCTCAGTCTCCATGATCACTCTTCCTGGTTCTTCTGAGATCACCTCGCCAATGATCGCTGCATCTGCGGAATAAGGACATTTCCGTAATGTCTCTACAACGGCATCTGCCTCTTTTTTCGGTGCTATGATCACAAGTCTTCCTTCACATGCCAGATATAAAGGCTCCAGACCCAGCATTCCACAGACACCTTTTACTTCTGGCTGTACCGGGACAGCTTTTGCATCCAGACGAATACCCACATTACTCTGCCCTGCAATCTCATACAGAACTGTTCCCACTCCACCTCTGGTGGCATCACGGATCACATGCAGATCGTGTGTGGTATCCATAACTGCCTTTACCGTATTCCACAGAGGTGCACAGTCACTGGTCACATCCGCATCAATTCCGAAATCTTCCCGTTCCAGCAGGATCGTACATCCATGTCGCCCGATATCGCCAGTCACAATGATCGCATCGCCCGGTTGTGCCAGTGCTCCACCAACAGTGACTCCTTCTTCAATCGCGCCTATTCCCGTTGTAGTGATAAATACACCATCCACCTGACCTTTTCCGGCTACCTTGGTATCTCCTGACACAATATGTACACCTGCTTCTTTTGCCGTTTTCTCCATGGCAGAAGCGATCTCCTCCAGTTTTTCCATAGAGAATCCTTCTTCAATGACAAATGCACAGGTAAGATACAGTGGTCTTGCTCCCATACAGGCAAGGTCATTGACCGTTCCACAGATAGACAGTTTGCCAATATTTCCTCCCGGGAAAAATGCCGGAGAAACAATGAAACCATCCGTAGAAACTGCCATTTTCCCCACAGGCGGAAGTAGTACCGCTGCATCATCAGCCGTCAGATCCTTATTTGCAAAATGTGCCTTGAATATCTGATCGATCAATTCAGATGTCTGCTTACCACCAGCACCATGCGCCATTGTTACTGTTTTATTTTCCATCACATTTTCCTTCTTTCTTTAGGTATTGGCAACTATTCAGAGCCACATTCGCAAAACCGCTTCTTCGAAGCTTTCCTTTTGCTCATGTATGGCTTCTCGCCATATACAGGCACCGAAATATGTTCCTGTATGCAAGCATACGTCACATATTTACGAGCCTGTGCATGGCTCTGAATAGTTATGCATATTGATAGTACGCAGAACATGCTCCCTCACCGGATACCATACAAGCCCCCACCGGATGCTGCGGCGTACAGACTTTTCCGAACACTTTACAATCGGAGGGTCTGCATTTTCCCTGCAGCACATCGCCGCAACGACAGGCAGGATTCGGTTTTCCTTCTATCTTTGGCATCTGATATTTAATCCGCGCATCAAACTCCTGCCACTCCTGTCTTAGCCTCATTCCAGATGCAGGGATCACCCCCAGCCCTCGCCATTCACTGTCACAGGCTTCCATCATCTCATCTACCAGCTGCTGTGCCTCCCTGCTTCCATCCTGTGTCACCACACGTGGATAACAGTTTACAAAAAACGGCTTTCCTTCCTGAAATTTTGCCAGTGCAACTGCAAGTGCTGTCATCAGCTCTTTTGCCGTAAATCCTGCCACAACACCACTGATGCCTTCTTCTGCTAATGTCTCACACAGATGTGTTCCTGTGATGGCATTGACATGTCCCGGATATAAAAATACATCGGCGCTTCCCTTTAACGCTTCATAAGCCTGAGGCATGGTTTTGTTGGCAGTCAGTATGGAGTAATTGTGAAGGCCGTCTTCCTTTGCCGCTTTGACGGAAAGACATCCCGCCGGTGTTGTTGTCTCGAATCCAACCGACAAAAATACCACCTGCTCATCCCTGTGTTCTCTGGCATATTTTTCAGCATCCGCCGGAGAATACACAATGCGGACCTTTGCCCCCTGTTCCCGCGCACCCGCAAGACTCATCTTCGTTCCTGGCACACGGACCAGATCTCCAAAAGTACAGATAGTAACCCTCTTTTCCAGTGCCAGGTAAATTGCTTCGTCAATAAAACTGACCGGTGTTACACATACCGGACATCCCGGTCCTGAGATCAGCTCTACCTGTTCCGGCAGTAATTTACGGATTCCCAGCCGGAAGATCTCATGAGTATGTGTCCCACACACTTCCATGATCCGCACATGAGGACCATCATAGGTTTCAATTATCTCTCTGGCTGTCTTCATTGTAAAAATTCCTCCATGAGATGCTCTGTCTCGCTGTCATCCTCTTCTGTGATCTTTGCGATGGCCACACCTGCATGAACCATCACGTAATCTCCCGGCTCCAGATCTTCCAGAAGCTGGGCAGAAACCTCTCTTTTTGCACCGCCTGCATCAATAACTGCAGTACCATTGCTGATCTTTACTACTTTCGCAGATAAACCTACACACATTTTTATAGCCTCCCATTCTATACTGTAACTATTCAGAGCCCATGTGCATAGCTCTGAATAGTTGTGCCATACCATATGCCGCCTGTCCGACAGCGATTCCTCCGTCATTTGGCGGAACCATACGGTGCCGCAGCACTTCAAATCCTTCTTCTGTCAACCGTTCTTCTGTCAGACGCAACAACAGGCGATTCTGAAACACGCCACCGCTTAAGACAGCTTTCTGCCTGCCGCTTACATTTCGAGCTTCCACACAGACAGCTGTGATCTGCTCTGCCAGTATCTCATGGAACCAATACGCCAGTCTGCCACTATCTGCCCCCTGCAGCTTTGCTTCCACAATCCGCTGCACCAACAATTGGGTATTCAGAATAACATGTCCGTCTTCTTCATATACCAACGGATCTATTTTCTTATTTTGTTTCTGTTCATGATCTTTTTGCTCATATGCTTCTGCTGCAAATTCCAGTGCCATGGATGCCTCTCCTTCAAAGCTGGACTTATGTCTGATACCAAGAATTGCACTGACTGCATCAAATAACCGTCCCACACTGGTAGAGAGCACTGTATTCAACTTCCTGTCTGCCATGGCAAACTGTACCTTGCTCTCTTTCTCACTACACAGATCAAGCTTTTTCATAATCTCCCCTGCAAGCTCACGGTCTTTGGTATAGCCGTAGATCATAGATACTGCGATCCGCCAGCCTTCTTTTGCAGAAATATCTCCGCCAATTTGTAAAAATGGAGTTATATTTCCAAATCTGGTAAAGTCCTCATAATCTGCCAGCAGAATCTCTCCACCCCAGATCGTACCATCTGTTCCATATCCGGTTCCGTCAAAGGCAACTCCAATGACCGGCTCCTGACAGTCATTTTCTACCATGCAGGATAAAATATGTGCATAATGGTGCTGCACCTTTACTATCGGATAACCCAGCTCTTCTGCCACCACTGTGGAATTATATTTCGGATGCAGATCACAGACTACCACCTGCGGATGTACTTCCAATAGTGTCTGAAACCGTTGGATCGTCTCCTGCAGTGCTTTTACTGTCCTTAAGTCTTCCAGGTCTCCCACATATGGAGACGGATAAAACCGACTGTCCACACCAATACAAAAGGTATTCTTCAGCTCTCCACCGACTGCGAGCACCTTCCCTTTCCAGTCTGTCGACATCATAAATGGAAGCGGTGCATAACCTCTGGAACGTCGGATCATGTACGGTTCATTTTTGTAAAAGTCCATGACCGTATCATCTGCCCGGATCCTGATCTTTCGATTATGGGACAGCATGGCATCACACAGATGTGACAGCTCCGCAACTGCCTCCGTATCCTCGCGGCAGATCGGTGCGCCGGAAGTATTTCCACTTGTCATGACCAGAATATCCGGCATCTTGATTCCGTCATCATACTGAAAAATTAATAACTGCACAGGTGCATATGGAAGCATCACTCCAACTTTTGGATTGCCCGGTGCAATAGAAGGCGCCAGTCTTCCGTCATTTTCTTTATCCAGCAGAAGGATTGGTTTTTGATGGCCGGTCAGGATCATCTCCTGCTCCGGTGTCATCACACATTCCCGCTTTACCACCGATTCATCCTTTGCCATAACTGCAAAAGGCTTGGCCGGACGTCTCTTTAACATCCGCAGACGCTGGACTGCTTCTTCATTGGTAGCATCACAGCACAGATGGAAGCCGCCGATTCCTTTGATCGCCACAATCTTGCCTTCGCTGATCATCTGGCGCGTATAAGTGATGGCATCCCGTCCCCGCTCTGATCTGCCGATCAGATAAACTTCCGGTCCACATTTGTTACAGCACACCGGCTGCGCATCATAGCGCCTTGTCGTTTCATCCTCATATTCCTCTGCACAGTCCGGGCACATGGGAAATTCTTTCATGCTCGTCCGTTCCCGGTCATAGGGCAGCGCATCCAGAATGGTAAGTCTTGGCCCGCAGCAGGTACAATTGATAAATGGATGCAGATAACGTCTGTCCTTCGGATCATACATTTCTTCCTTACATTCTTCGCAGATCGCAATATCCGGCGAAACAAAGATCTCTCCCTTGGTCTTTTCACTTTCAATAATATCAAACGTCTCAAAATGCATGTCTGTCTCTGCTGTGACATCCTCTGTATTGATTTTTAAAATAGCTGCACGTTTGGGTGGTTGGACTTCCAGTGCCTTCAGGAATCCTTCCATCTGTTTCTTTTGCCCCTGAGCATATATTTCCACATAAGGTCCCTTATTGCAGACCGTTCCGCAGATTCCGTTGGATGTCGCATGACGACTCACCGTTGGCCGAAAACCAACCCCCTGAACGATGCCATATACTCGGATACGCCAGGTCAGTTCCTTCTTGTTCATACTCTTCCCTCATCACAGGATCATTGGCAACCCGGTTTTCTCACTTCCGTAAGACGTCCCGATACAGCAAAATGCACCGTGTCCACAAAAGTTCCGGAAAATTCTGGTGTCATCCGCTCCATGCAGCGATCCGCATAGATCACGTCGAAATCTCCGCTTTCCACCAACTGGATATAATCCTCTTCATCTCTCAAGTGAAGATCTCCATCCTTGCGAAGTTCCGGCTTTACCATGAACCAGCTCGCCACCGTTATCTGTGCATCCGGCGCCTTTTTTAAAATTTCTTCCCGAATGGCAGAACCAATTACCTGCTGGTGTACAATCAGCACCTTTTTCCTATGATAATCCATGTCAAAAATCAGTTCATCCACCAGCGGATATCCAACCTCATAAGGTGTTCCATAGGTTCGTTCCAGATATTTTGCCGCCTCCAGGGCTGCCGGAGATACCACAATATGTCTCTCCACATTGGAAACCTTCTTCACAGCCCCCAGTCCGTCTCCCATTCCATAACAGACAGCTGTCTTTCCTTCCTCTGCAAAACGTTTTCTGATACGATCTGCAGCATACAGATCACTGATATCCTGCGGTGTCATACCAAGGATCCCGACCCTGCCCGGAATCACATCTTCCTTTTCACCTGCAAAAACATAAAACAGTTCCAGCCATGCTTTTTCTTCGCCTTTATCATACAGTTCCATGCCATCCGTATCCACAGTCATGATCGGCAGATCCACCTTTTTCTCTGTCATACGCTTTAATGCATGATAATCGGTTCCGATCACGGCAGGAACCGGTGTTCCGATGATCGCCGCAAATTTTGCATCCAGCTTTGTGGCTGCATCTGCAAGCTTTGCCACCAGTCTGTCATCCCGGCCAAGAATCGCATCCATATCACGAAGTCCCGCACTGAACAGGGCACTTTTGCTCTCAAACCACCGCGGCTCATCAAATCCACAGATATTTCCGGTACAGCCACCGGCATCACAGATCACGATAATCCCGCCAAATTCATAAAATACAGATACTGCACCGGACTGATCCGGTGCAAAAGGTGTCAGGAATTTTCTAAGCCCTCTCATTGTATGATACCTCCGCCAATGCCTCAAACAGTCTGCGCACCCCCGCGTAACCAAAAGGCTGCTGTTCCTCATTCCATCGCACATTCGGACATTCTTTATGATAATATCCCGCATCTTTTCCAATGGTCAGATTGACCCCTGACTGAATTCCGTCATAATACAGCATAGTTGGTTCCAGATTGGAAAATACTTTTGTCTCTTGACTTATCTTCGCCAGCTGTTTTACATAGACGAAATTTTCTCCTGATAAAGTTCCATAAATCTCCGGCACACGGAATCCGTAGCGAACCAGCGCAAGTGCCAGTTCAAATGGATCTGCGTTCATCCACTCTCCAACGGCAAAGGATGCTTCAGGATTCAGTTCCCGGAATTTTATGATAGCATCCTCCGCTGCCTTACGCGGTGCTTCATCATCGAACTGTACTCCCAGTGCCGCCCCAAAAGCTTGATACTGGCTGGCAATTTTGTCAGTCTGATAAAGTCTTCTAAGCTCGATATAGGGAATTTTCAACCGGTCATGAAAATCTTCTGCTGCGAATCGCGCTTCCGGGTGCAATACCAGATTAAAATTTGCTTCTGCCATAGTCTGATATTCTGCGTAATCCCTGCACCTGGAGATCTCATGAATGGTTTTCACACCCGCTCCGCGAAGTAACCCATACAGCTCACAATCGTCAATCAGCGGCGAAAAATATCCCAGCAGATTTACCACATTTCCTTTTTTCTTCTTCGGTTCCAGCAGAGAATAGATGGACTGCCGTACATGCACCATGGGTGGCTTCCTGCCCTCTCTGGTCAATGCATACATATAACAGGGTCTCACTGGAATTCCCACAGACTCCTCTGCCTTATGACAGACGCGCTCCATATCCGTGCCAAGCAGTGCATCCACGCAGGTGATACAGATCATTACAACCGATGGCTTTTTCTCAAGACCTTCACAGATCTCCGCCACAGCCTTCGGAATCTTTTTCAAATGTCTTCCTGTCACAATATCCGTCTCGTCCATCAGCAGATAATAAAACCGGTCATGATATGCCCGCATGGAACTGAGAACTGACGTATTGCGTCCACAGCATCCCGGAGATACGATCAGCATAATGGAATCTGGCACTGCCAGTCCTGCTCGTTTGACACCAAATCCTTCGGCTCCCGGCGAGTTGAATGCCAGCGTGGCTGGAGAACTGTAGATCAGATGCGTATGAGATATCAACTGCTGCGGAATGTTATTTTTTCCCAGCTCATCCAGCTCTTTTACCGTACAAAAATAAGCTTCCTGTCTCATGCACCTTCCTCTTCTTTCCACAGCAGTGCCGCAAGGTCAAAGAAACATTTACTGATCCTGGAAGTTGGATCTCCTTCGATCACCGTCTTTCCCTGCTCTTCCCAGTGGATGATCTCATCACTTCGTGGCACCTCTCCCACGATGGGTACTCCGATCTTCTCTGAAAATGCCTGTACTTTCTCTGTCTCATTTTCTACATTTCTGTGATTTAACACGATTCCAAATACCCGGGCATAACTGCGATCCTCAAAGTTTCGAACTGCACTGGAAATATTATTGGCGGCATACAATGCCATTTTCTCCCCGGATGTAACGATCAGGACTTTATCCGCATATCCTTCTCGAATAGGTGCTGCAAATCCGCCGCATACCACATCACCCAAGACATCGTACAAAACCACATCTGGTTTATAATGTTCAAATAATTCCATATCTTCCAACAACTGAAATGTTGCAATAATGCCTCGCCCAGCACAGCCAAGTCCCGGTGTCGGACCTCCGGTCTCAATACAGAGGATCCCCCCATAACCCTCTTTAGAAATCTGCGAAAGATCATCTGGCTCCTCATCTTCTTCTCTCATGTAATTCATCACCGGGCGAAGCGGCTCACCCCCAAGTAAATTGATGGTAGAATCTGCTTTCGGATCACACCCGATCTGAATAACACGTTTCCCCATAGTGGCAAATGCCGCCGCCAGATTCGAAGTTACCGTAGATTTTCCGATTCCACCCTTTCCATATACTGCTACCTTTAACATGTTCCCCTCCTGTTATTTTTCTACACAAAAAGAACCACTTTCCCGGCAGTTCGTCAGAAAAATGGTTCTGTAAAATCTTATTTCGCAACTATTCCTGCTCGGATCATCCTTGCCGTCAGAGTTCTCTTATTCATTTTTGCCATCTTGTCTTTTTCACCAAATACTCTGTAGATGTGTGAATCAGATATAGTAATTTCATTGATTATTTTATCATCTTAGATACGGATTATCAAGAAAATTGCAGTATATTGCTTGTATAAATGTTGTCGTGGCATCAAACGTGTATATACATTTTATAAGTCATACTCCTCATATAACTTTTCTCTGTATGAGTCATCTGATATCGCTTTTTTCAATTCCTCCATCCGTCCGGTATTCATCAATTTTTCATATAAACTGTTCACTCGTTTTTCCCCACGTTTTTCTCCTCTTGCTTCTCCATTCTTAAAAGAACTACTCATCTGTGAATTATAATCCCGAATAGCTTTTTGTCTCGCCTCATATTCCAGTTTTTTTCTTTCATCGGCACTAAGCTTCTGCAGAACTTCATAGGCTTCGTTAATATAAGTATCCTCTCCTGCCATCTTTTCAAAGTCCTCCTTCTTTTCCGCGGAAAGAAACCGCATCCATTTGATAATCAACGGCTCATCCTTCTTCTCTGGCGGAAGTTTCTTCAACTCCAGCACATAAATATCCAGAAGATCCGTATACTTCTGTTTTGTTTTTAAGTCGCAAAATGCTATCTCACGAAAGCACTCCTGATCTTTCGGAAATAGATTAAAATTCAAAATACTGACATGTGCACATTGTTTTAAATTTTCGTAACTTTCTCCTTCTTTAATCTGTTCAGTATACATTTTACTCAGATAAAAAATGATTCTTTTATCCCAAAATGCAAATGGTGCCACCTGCATTTCCAGATCCATCTGTGAGCCATTCCAAAGCTTTACACGAACATCCAAGATACCATATTTTCCATCTTCGCTGTCTTTACTAAGAATTGTAGGCATTAATATAGTTTCTTTGATTTCTTCTGGAGCTTTATTTAGAACTGCTGCCACAAATCCTTTTCTGATCTCCGGATAGGCCAATAATTCCTTAAAACAATAGTCTACAGTCGGGGACATCAGAAAGTTAGCATTCTTTTTCATATCTTTCTCCTTTCGTATTTGTACAAAACAAATATTCAAAGAGAAAACTTCACTTACTTTTATCTTACCACAGGTTCTCTTTCTCGGAAAGCATCTTCTTCCCGTATCTGTTCTGTATAAAATTGTATCATTATCGGGAATATTGCTTGATCAAAGCTCCGAGAATGAAATATGAATTAGTTAGATTTATTGTATGTTCAAAGAATAACATACAGATATATAAAAAGCAACATATATTTCAAACGACGGCAGAAAAATTCTGCCGTCATACATTTTTTACTCTAATGGCAAACAATCACATCGTCCATAACATCTAACGATGTTCCATATGCAAGGTTCAGTGCTCCTGACTGGTCAAATGAGAGTTCATAGCAATCGTCATATCCATCTCTTTCGATCTTGAAAATAATCGTATCTTCTGTATAACCATATACATCAAGATCTGATAAGATACCTCCACCTGTGACCCAGACCGTCCAACTGCTTCCTTTCACTCCATAATCACAGTCTTCAGATTTAGCAACACCAACACATGCACCACGGCGTTCGTCAAAGATCCATTGCCCTTCAAACTTTGCAAAAACATCATCCAAATTAAGATTACTTGCATCTATACTCTTCTGAATCTCAAGCGGAATCGAGAAAGATTCCTTTCTTGCATCAGCCAGATATCCGGCAAGGATGTATGCTCTCGCACGAGTTATTTCCTCTGCGACGGTATTTTCCAACTGCGGCTGAAGGCTTCCACCATTAACCTCCATACCGACACCTTTTACACGTGCTTCTTTTTGCTTGATCCATGCCCGCTGTTCTTCCAGCACCTTTGCTTTCGTTTCCGCATCCAGTTCATCGCTCAATCTGCTCCATAAGGAATTCAGTTCATCATCCCAGAGTTGATACCATTGTGCTGTGGTCTGATTCATGTCCGCTTGCCCCATGCTGCTCCAGTCAGCATTTTCATATCCGATGGACTGCTCCTCTATCTTTGCAAGCTCCTTCTGAATATCACCAACCTCATCAGTCTCTTCTGTTTCAGTGTCAGTCTTTGCATCTTCTCCATCTTCAATCTCTGTATTCTCTGTAGACTGGGGCTGTATCTGCTCCTGCTGTTCCTTCTCTTGTTTTGGTTCCTCTTTTGCACTGCATCCACTGCATAAAAGCATGATCATAATTCCAAATAATACTACTCTTTTCATTTGTGATTCATTCTCTCCCTGATATCCTGAAATACTCCATATCCCAGAAATAAAATTCCAACTACTAATGCTACGGTCGCAGCCATCAGCAGAAGTGGCCCCTCATACTCCAGACCTGCTGCAAACAGTCCCGCATTCCAGGATGTTACATGGCTCATAAAGATTGCTGCTGTCAGATAATATACTGAAATTAAAATCGCAGCTATCAGACAGAAAATTGCACCAATTCCTTTATTGTTCATGTTTTAATTCCTCCTTTATCCTCTGACTCTCCTGTTCTCATTATACTACATCCTATACCATTCATCCTTCGTCATATCATCACCACAAATCGTATGGTTTCATGGTTTCTGAATTTCGATATTCATGTTTCTCATAATATCCTATCAGCTTACCCTCATCTCTGAGTGCCACCATGTAAACATCTTTATTCTGTTTCTCATTGTGAAAAGTATAGACGATATTATGACTTTCATCTACTGCAAACCAATCCACTACCTGCCTTATTTTATCCCTGGATTCTGGATTATGACAATCTAACAGACTTCTTCCAATAAGTTTATCGCCACCTCGCTTCGCATAACTGATAACAGCTGCCGGATTCATGTAAATAATCTCATGTTTAAGATTGCATATAACAACGGATGCCCTGTCCTGATCAACAATACTCTTATAAAAGCTGACATCTATCTTTTTATGTATTTTGGGGTTCTTACTTTTTTCCATCTTCAGCTATCCTTTAAAACTTCACTATTTCCGGTTCGTGTGTAAATGATGAGAATGTAGCTGTCGCATTTTTTAAATAGAACACCTCTGTATTTCCATCATCTGCTGAATACATATTCTGTAAAGATGGATAAGCATCGAGCATAGACTGTCTTGCTTCTCTTCTGTCATCTTCTACAAGTTCTCCGGCTACACGAAGCCACTCGCCATTTTTAAATGCGCAGATTTCTACCTTCGGGTTTGCATGAATCTGCTTTGAAACATCCTTTACCTTTCCAGTCTGAATATACAGCTTCCCTTCAAAAATGTGTGCTGTTCCAAAAGGTCTTACTCTTGGCTGGTCACCTTCTACTGTTGCCAAATAATATGTCTCTGCTTCTTTTAAAAATTGTACTACTCGTTCCATGATGTAATCCTCCTGCACCTTTTTTTGTACCCTGGAATTAAAGATTTCTTAATAAGAATATGGAAAAAGCCCTTGCCAGTTTCTACTGACAAATCCAGAGTTCGCCCCACACAGAATTACATAAATCTATACAATATTCTATGGAAAACTCCGGATCCTGCGTAGTAATCTCATTTTCTGCTTCCAACTGTTCGGTGTAATCATCCAGAAAATAAGCCGACACGCTGCCTGGCTCTGATGTCACATGACTGACCAGCGGACGAACTCCATAATCAATGACCTTCACTTCACCGGTATCATCCTTGGAAATGGTTACTTCTGCCATACCGCCTACCATACGGTTAGCAATTCCTTCTCCGATTCCAGAAGTCCAGTTCACAAAATTACCCAGTGAATAGTAGACCAGCATTTCATGCCCCGTCTCTTCATCTGTTACCCATTCAACTGGCTCGATCACATGAGGATGGGTTCCCAGAACCAGATTTGCGCCATTTTTCAGAAAAATTTGTGTCCACTTTTCCTGCATATCATCTGGTGTCAACCGATATTCTGTTCCCCAGTGTGGACACACGATTGTAAAATCTGCCAGTTCTTCTGCTCTTTGAATGTCTGCAGCCACCTGTTCCTCATCCAACAGATCCACCGCATAAGGCATATCCGATGGAAGTGCGATTCCATTGGTTCCATATGTATAGTTCAGAACAGCAACCTTCATATCCGGCAGCTCTATAATTGATGGATCTGCGCCACGGGATGTGGAGGTTTCTTCCGTATCATGAATTCCAAGAACCGTGATCTGCGGATATTGCTCTTTCCAATGTTCCGCACAGTTTACAAGTCCTGCACGCCCTTTGTCCATGGCATGATTGGTTGCATGACAGATCACATCAAATCCAGCATCCACCAGGGCATCACTAAGGCTGAAGTCCGCATTGAAACACGGATAACCGCTAATGCCAAGCTCCTCGCCACCGATGATCACCTCCTGATTCACCAGTGCCAGATCTGCTGATGCAATCTCGTCCTTCGTATGTGCAAACAACGAACTATAATCATAACTTCCATCTGCCTGTCTGCAATTTTCCTCTATGGGAGTATGTAACAGCACATCTCCTACCATGATGATCCTGTATTCATCTGATACTTCCAATACTGGTTCTTCTGTCTCCGGAACAGCATCCTGCACTTCCGCTTCCATATCTTCTTCGACCACAGGAATGCTGACTGCGGATGGCTGGTCTGATACGGCATTATCTGATCTCGCACAGCCAGATAAACAAATGATTGCCAGTATACAAGCAAAAAGTAATGTACTTTTCTTCATAAGTCACCTTTTTTCTGTTCTCATGCCTTTCTTCGCATCATTTATCCAGATATTCTTTTATTCTGTCAAAATTTACATATGCATGTTTCTTATTTTATTATTTCAAAATGCTCGAGTCAACATTTTTCAGGCGGAGTTTTAGCTGTATATACACACTTTTCAGGACGTAAATTTATGTTCCACATACATTTTTCAGGATGTAAACATCTAATTTCAGTATTTCTTCCTTCAATTTTCCTATGATCTAATCATGACCCTATTTTGCCTTTTTCTCTCTTCTTATAAAAGGACGGACACAGATCGCAACAAAAACCGCCGATGCTGCCACAAGTACTGGCAACATCGGAATCGGACAGACATCTGTGCTGATGAGCTTCAAGCCCTGGAACAGTGTATATACACCGAACACAGAGAAGATTCCAAATGCCAGTGTGTTAAGCAGTCCCTCCGGTGTCTTGCTCTTCAGCAGATAACCGGCCAGCATTCCTAAGATGTCTGCTGCAAAAAGTCCCAGAGAACAGGCGATCCATACAATCACTGCAACATTCATTCCTTCATTTGCACCAAATGTAATCGCAGTCAATTGTGTCTTATCTCCCAGTTCTGCTACGAAAAACGTGCAGAACACTGCAAGCGGGGCGAACTTGATCTTTGATCTACCGCCCTCTTCCTCTTCATCGTCATCATCACCGGCAATCGTCGATGCAGCAAAATAGAGAAATGCAAATGCTGCAATAACTTTGATGAGCCAGTCAGGAATAAATTCACTGACAAATCCTCCAGCAAGAACGGCCAGTCCATTCAACACAAGGATTGCTGCAGCAGTTCCCAATATAATATCTCTTAACTTATACTTGGAAGTAAGAGCAATGAGCATGAGCTGCGTTTTGTCTCCCATCTCCGCGATGAATTCCGTTAAAAACACTTTCAAAAATAATAACATCTGTCTACTCCTTTTGTCCTCCACATCAGTATCGTCAACCGAAACTATCGTTATCCCAAGTACCATTGACCATTAAAAAACCTCATATATATCACCTGTCAGTCAATGCAATTTGAACTGCCTTTTTTGCATGAATAACTGTTGTATCAAATACCGGGACAGAGACAGCTGACTGATGAATCAGTAAACCGATCTCTGTGCATCCCAGAATAACACCTTCTGCACCCTTTTCCTGCATTTTTTCAATAATCTTCTGAAATATCTTTCTGGATTTCTCATTAATCTTATGATTGCTGGACCGATAGTTTTCATTTTATACTATCCTCATCACGTAAAAGAACGTTGTCTATTTCTTTCCTATTCACCGGTGGCCTCCCGATACTCCGATGTTCCCACATCTCCCCATGCCTGTCTGCCGGAATCGATCACTTCTCCTGTGTCGATCACATAGGCATACATATCCAGAATTCTTGCTTCCTGCAGACTATAGCTGCCATCGGATGCTTTATCCGCTTCATGATAAACATAGAGCAGACATTTTTCATTCTTAGACACTCTATCATAAACCAGAAACCTTACCTTATCATCATCTTCATAGACCAACATCCGCGAATTTCCTTTGGCATCCTGGGTAGTCTGAAAACGGGCTCCGTCTGCATCCGCCATATATTCAGAATAGATCGCCACATATCCATCATTGATCTGATTATAGAACTCTGTCTGATCCTGCCCTTCTGGTGCTTCTTCTACATCATCTCCACCTGAATAGACCGTATCATCATAAGCATGGTTGCTGCTGTCTGGCTCTTCCACCCAGGATCCTGACTGCTGATACTGAATCAGTTCTGTGTGGAGACGGCTCTGGATCACTTCTGCTGTAACATCTGCACCATAAACCCAGCTGTCAGATGGATGTACACTGAATGGAAGATTAAATGACCAGCCTTCTGGATCGCTCAAGGAACTTTTCAATACGATAAAAATGCTTCCCTGTACATGATCAAACAGACTGGTTTTCAGTTCTTCCTGTATAAATGCAGCAATCTTCGCTCCTGCGGCATCCATCTGATCTGCAGGAATCGTCAATGCTGTCACTTCATAACTTAGATTGTCCTCCAGATTCATCTGCTCCGCAGTCGTCTGCTGCTTTTTGGTCAGCTGTACAGCATCACCAAAATAGGCCTGTCCTTTTTTCTCAATCTCCGATGAGGTGAGCAGATAGGACAGATTCTCTTTTAATTCCGGGTCAGCTGTGCGATCCACTCCCCACACCTGCACCTTCACATCTGGATAATCTTCAGATATGTAGACCTGCCCTTTCCTCTCATCCATCATCGGCACAAACTCCGTATCATAGATTATGGAAAGGCTCTGTGCATAATGCTCTGTATCCCAGGTAAATCTCCGTCTTGCAATCCCATATACGGGCTCCGCATAATATACCTCGTTGGGAGTACCATAAGCGGCAGATTCTGTGATCCGCAGATAACCATCTTTCATCCGATATTCGTCTTCCATCTGTGCCACCTGAATAAATGCAGCGCAGACACTCACCAGTGCCATGACAATCACATAAGTAAGAAACAGTCCGAACCAAAGCCCTGCCTGTTTCTTCTGATACGCTCTCCAGAGAAACGATCCAATCAGAAACACTGGTAAACACCAGAGAAAGATGCCTGTCACCAGTTTTATTTTCAAAAGATACTCCATTCCATTTTGTTGAAGATACCAGTCTCCTGCAAAATAACCTGTTACAATCAACAGATAACAGATTACAATGGCTATCCGGTTTTTTCCCATATATATCTACTCTCCTCTTACATCCAGGTTATATTCTGTGTTAATAGAAAACATCAGACAGTGCTTCCTGCCCCATTATAACAAAAAGTGAGAGATTTTGCTTAAAAATCTCTCACTTAATCAAGCCTTAATCAATTTTTTATTGATACAAGTCTATTTCCAGTGAATCACGGCTTCCACCGAATCCGTATATTGATCATCGGTGATGGATTTATAACGGGATCCATCGTACCAGTCGGTGAAGCCGTTGTCAATTTTGTAGATATTTCCTGTCTCAGTGTCCACAATACGCTCATAGCCCAAGGTCGCATCACTCTGTTTCTGGCTCATGATATCCTGACTCCGGTTCCGGTTCTCCCAGGAAGACATAATGCTGTCGGACATCTCACTGGCCGACTGGCTGAGGGACTGGGATGTAGCTGCCCCCTGATTACTCTGGGACATGGCAAAACTCTGAAATTCCGGCGTATAATTAAGACTGCTTAAAACCTTATTCAAAGTAGGCTGCCAATCCTGAAAGGTTCCCTTTTCTGCACTGAGGACCGTCAGATTATAGACGGAATAATATCCCATCCCCGTACCCATGGCAAAGGGAACCACATCCGCTGTGAACATTCCTTCTCCAGCCGTTCCATCCTGAGTAAAATCTGCCCGAAGGATGGATGGAGAAATAGCAACGCTGCTCATTCCCTGGGTGCATTCAAAACTCTCTGTTACAGAAAAATCTGCAATGTACGGTGTCTGAATATCCGCATAATCAGCAGTTGCATTCATTGCCTCTGCAAACTGTGGGAATATTTCAAAGACTCCCTGTGTCGATACATTCGTAAGAATGGGATATTTTCCAAATAAATCACTGGAAAGTGCCATCATCGCCCGGGAATTCTCATCCGGAAACATTGGCTCCATTTTCAGCATAAAGAAAATCTGATTCACCGGCTTCTCCGGATCAAAAACATGAATCGCATGAAACATACCGGTGTACATGGCAGAAGATCTCACTGTCCATCCCTGTGGAATATTCATACTGAACTCCGTACAGCTATAAGGCACCAACTCCTGAGCAGACGCCAGCGGAACGACTGTCCAGTTGTCTTCTATTGATGTCTCTGTGTGGGAACCCGTCTCTGTACGCGAGTCTGCTGTTTGCTCATCCTCTTCTTCATCCGGCGCAGTCACTGCTGCCATGCTTCCTGGTCTTTCAAAGACCATCTCCGTCTCTTCATTTGCCAGAACCAATACGCCATCTTCTAACGTGTAAGCATCCGCCACGCCATCCGTAGTAATGGCACTGTCATCCCAGGTCAGATCATAGACTGTGCCGTCATAATCCATAGTTCCGGTACCATCCTCCAGAAGATTCAACGTCATAGATGTGCCCATCTCTTCCAGATCCTCTTTTCCGACCGTCATTCCATTATAGGTCATGCTCACAAGCTCCCATGTTCCTGCCGCAGTATCTTCGCTGACACTCATTACAGCATCCGATGTATTCTCTGCTCCTCCACAGCCGGTCAGCAAAAGTGCCGCAAGCAGTAATGTCCCTGCCTTCTTCCCGTCTCGTAGTCTCATTGCAATCCCTCCTCCGTAAGATAATCCCGTATGATATTCTGGACTTTTTTCCATCCGTCCGTCTCATAACAAGTGTTATTTCTCAACAGATTTCCGGCCTCAAAATCCAACGTCCATGTATTTCCATCCGCCATCTGGAAGACAAGTGTCTCCCCGGCATCCATGGTGCGAAGCTCTGTCTCCTCCCCGACGTTAATCTGACTTATAGCCTGTATACAGGCATTAATCGTCGCTGCATCAGTAATCTTCCACTCATTATGGGCTTCCCCTTCCTCATTGTAGGTAAGTGCTATAGGAGTTTTCACATATTCTGCAATTTCCCCCAGGGACATGTCTGGAAACTTCACCGCATTTCCCAGGATGTCGTCCTCTCCCTTTCCATATTCATTCACCGTATACCAGGCAGAAGTGGCGGTGTGACTACTCTCATCATCGTCCTTCACAATCTCATAAAGATGAAGGGTTGTCGTACCGTCATCATTCTTCAGGCATTCCACCTCCGGTACCAGATAATTATTTTCCTTCAAATAATAAGCACGGGCCATAGCAGCCAGTTCCATGCTCTGATAGGGTGCCATCCGGGCATCCTCTTTTTCTGCTTTTTCCGTCTGCGTACCTGCTGTCTGCGGTTCTTCCTTTTCCCCGACAGTTCCGCAGCTGCAAAGCAGGCCTGCTACCATCAGAATGAAAAGTATTCTGTAATGACGTCTCTTTTTCATCCTTCATTCCTCCTGTGATATCGATAGTAAAACTGAACCAGTCCGATTCTGGACTTTGTCCCGGTCTTTTCATTGAGGCTGGCAATATGCCGGTACAGTGCCGCTCTGGAAATCATCAGTGTCTCCGCAATATCCTGAACATTCTCATCGGATACCAGAATCACCTCCAACACTTCTTTCTCCCGCTCTGTAAGAGAAAAGGAAGCGGCAAACATTTCCAGACTTTCTTTTTCTCCAAGCTTTATCTCCCTGCTCTGTGGCTCTGTCTTTTTTCTCCTGTACAAGGCATTACTGTAGATAAAAAATACAATACTGATCAAAACAAATAATACCAGCAGCAGACCATCCCGCAGCATCTGATTTTCTGACTGAATAAGTCGGATGGACAGTGATCCTGTGACAAAAGCACAGATATTGTTCACAGCTCTTCCAAGACCCGACCAGAACCTCGGACACTTCATCCGGATTGAAAGACGCATAAAACTTACAGTAAAAAATACTACAAAAAATCCCGCTGACAGATAAAACGCAACCAGCCCCGCAAAAAATGGTCCGCCATTTTCCAGTACCACGATGCAGAAAGCAGACAAAACTGTCATGCAATACATCAGTATATTCTCATATCGATGTTCCAGACTGTCATAGAACACACCTGCCAGAAGACCACTTCCTGCAAGCAACAGCCTCGGCCACTGCCCTACATCCGCACTTCCCGCTGCATGTCTCAGCGTCACTGCTGCATCCAATGTAGAAAAGATACAGGTGATCAGTATTACCAGAAGAATCAGCCAGAGACCCGCATGCTCGGAGTTTTCCAATATGCTTTCTGATGCACTTTCCGAGTCACTTTCTGCTTGTACTATTCCATTCTCTGCGTTTAACAGCAATACGGAAAACACTGCTGCAGACACGGCCAGAACAACAGACTCTGCCATATCATTTTTTATAAGATTATTATTAAGAAACTGGAGAAAGATGCCAACTGCATATGATATACCGATGGTCTTTGCCAGATGTTCAGGAGCTGCCGCCCTGGACAGATAATAATGTACTGCGCTTCCTGCCATGCCAATCAGAATAAAGCAGATGCAGCCCGCCGCCAGAATCGTACCATAAGAGGTATGCTGCCAGATCACAAAAACACAGATTACCCCTGCCAGTGCTCCTGCGAATACGACGATCTGCCAGAATTTTTCTTTTATGCAGGAAGCAGCCGCCGGATAAAGCAGAAATCCCAGCACACTGGCTCCCAATATATATCCCTGAGCTGTCACCACCTGTTCCGGTCCAGTAACCAATGCCATCATATTGTCAAACTGATATTCAATTCCCAGAAAAATAAAATTGAAAAAAGCAAGAGCCAACATCAATGTCAACACTCTTCCATTTAATCTATACCACTTCATCTATCTCCACTCCGTTTATCCCTGAATTACCTTCTTTTGATAATTCTATTATAAACAAAAGTCTCAATCGAACAAGGTGACATTCGTCTCAATCAAACAATTACTGTCAATAATCCCACTTAACCTTCTTTTCTTCCAGATACTTTAACATCCAATAGGGATTTATCGCCAGTTCATCTTCTACACCAAGGGGCATATAGATGCCCACATGAAGATGAACTGGAAACTGCCCGGTCGTGCCTTCCGGTCCATAACCACTGTCTCCCATATACCCAAGCAAGTCTCCTGCCTGCACCTGGTCTCCTTCTTTCCAGTCACCCACATAAGATTCCAGATGTGCATAGTAATAATAATTGCCATTGTCCGAACGGATTCCGATCCGCCAGCCTCCTTTTTCCAGCCAGCCTGCCCGCTCTACTACTCCATCCGTCATACTGATCACCGGATAATATCCGCTCTCTTCTTTTTCCGGTATCAGATCACAGCCTTCATGTTTTCGTTTTCCCCCATATGTCCGCTCTGCCTGCCAGGTATTTTCAAAAGAAACTGCCTCTGTATCTTTCAAAGTAGAATCCGGTACAGGAAAATATTCCAGTTCTTCCCACACCTGCTCCAATGCCTGCTGATAGGCCTCATATTCCTCATCGGAATCCGAGGAAGACGGCATCTGCGCCTTCAGCCGGTCTTCGATCCAGTACAGTTCTTCCTGGATCAGACAGTTGAGCAATAACATCATCCCTATCCATAATGCAAGCTTCTGCCTGCAAAAAGACTCATATTTCACGGCCTGCCCCATACATTATAATGAATTACTACATCATATGGAGGTATCTTGCAAAACATACTTACCATTCCGGCACAGGGCTGTACGCTGGGTCTGACCCTCTGGTACACTTCTGTCCTGCCTTCTTTGCTTCCTTTTTTTATCTTATCCGGGCTTCTGATCAGAACCGGTGCATTTCGTTTTCTGAACCGGATCTTCGCACCGGTTCTGACACGAATCTTTCCGGTCTCCTCAGATGGCTCCTATGCAATTCTTATGGGATATCTGTGCGGCTTTCCCATGGGTGCCAAAGTGATTGCCGAACTGGTGGCACATCAGCACATTTCCAGAGAGGAAGGCTCCTATCTGATGGTATTCTGCAATAATGTAAGCCCTGCCTTTTTTGTCAATTATATCTGTATTGCCAAGCTTGGATTCACAAAGGTGCCGCCAATACTGTTCTGCGTGTTTTATGGTGTTCCGCTTTTGTATGGATATATTTATGGCCGCTTTTTCTACAAAGCACCGGTTTCCAGCCACAATATTTCCGGTGCTGTCCGGTCTGTACATACCGGTGCTTCTCTTGTAACACAAAAACAGGTATCCATTCACCGGATTGATTTTCCGATGCTGGATACCTGTATCATGGATAGTTTTACGACGATCACCCGCCTGGGTGGATACATCATTCTGTTCTCAATTATTGCTCAGATGCTGACACTTTTTCATCTTCCTGTTCCCCTGACCGCAGCTATTGCTGCTCTTCTGGAGATCAGCTCCGGTACGCATGCCCTCAGTGCCCTGCCTCTTACTTCCACTCCCATACGCACAGCCCTTGTCTGTGCCGGAGCTTCCTTCGGCGGCTTATGTACCTGTGCTCAGATCATAAGTGTCCTGTCAGACACGGATCTTGACTTGAAACCATGGATTACTGGCCGGCTTCTTCTTCCGCTTCTGATGTTTCCTGCGGTGCTGGTTCTTCTGTCTCCGGGGCCAGTTCTGCCCGGTTGCTGGTAATGGTATTATAGAACTGCTGGAAATTATCCATCATTGCAGAATAGTGGCTGTTGGACTTCTCTACCACATCCTGCAGCATGGTCTGCATATTTGCCAGCATATCATCTGTATACTGGATGGCTCCCAGACGAATCTCATTGGCATCTCTGGTAGCATTGTTCAAGATCTCCTGGGCCTGACTGGTAGCCATCTCGATCACCTGATTAGCCTGCTCATATGCCTGCTGCATGATCTCATGCTCATTGACCAGCTCCTGATTCTGAATATTTGCCTGTGCAATAATAGCCTCTGCTTTCTGCTGTGCATCTGCCAGGATTGCATCCTTATTTGCCAGAATCTTCTGATAGCGTTTGATCTCCTCCGGAGTCTTCATGCGAAGCTCTCTTAACAGTTCCTCCATACGCTCTCTGTCAACAACGATCTTGTCTCCTCCACCGAACAGAGGACCTTTACAACTGTCAATATAGTCCTCAATTTCTTCAATGATCTGTTCAATTCTGCTGTTACTCATCCCCAGCTACTCCTTTCCTGCCTTCTGTCGCGCCAGACGTACTTTTTCCTGAACCTTCTCCACTACAGGTTCCGGTACAAACTCACTGATATTTCCATCACAGAAAGCAACCTCTTTTACTGTTGTGGAGCTTAAATATGCATACTCCAGACTGGTTGCCAGAAACATGGTATCCACATCTGCATTCATCTTCCGGTTGGTCTGAGCCATCTGCAGCTCATAGTCAAAATCAGAGATCGCACGAAGTCCGCGGACTACCAGATTGGAATCCGTGTGTTTTGCAAAATCTACCAGAAGTCCAGAGAAAGACATTACTTTCACATTTGGCAGATCCTTCGTCACTTCCTTTAGCATCTCCACTCGTTCTTCAATAGTAAAAAGCGGAGTCTTTCCTCCATTATTGAGAACACCTACGATCAGCTCACTTACGGTTTTAGACGCACGTCTGATAATGTCCAGATGTCCCAGTGTTACCGGGTCAAAGCTTCCCGGATAAATTGCTCGAGTCATTTGTTAATCCTTATCCTCTCACGCTATGCATCATTTCTCTGAATGAATACATGCTGATTTGTTTTGTATTTTTTGTATTTATAAGCATGGAAGCCAGCTGCCTCCAGCCAGGAGAAATCCGTCTCCAGAGAAGCCTCAATAACAATGACTGTATATTCATCTGCCAGAGAACTTCTGGTCAGATACTCCACGACCTGCCGTTCCAGTCCCTGATCATAAGGCGGATCCATAAAGATCACATCAAATGGTTTCTGTCCTTCCATCCGGTGAAGGGCTGTCAGCACATCACATTTCTGAAGCTCTGCCCGGTCGATCAGCTTTGTAAACTGAAGATTTTCCAGAATACAGTCAGCAGCCTTGCTGTCCTGCTCCACCAGCACTGCATGGGATGCTCCACGGCTCAGTGCCTCAATACCGATGGCTCCGCTTCCGCTGAACAGATCCAGAAACCGGCTGTCCGGTACATCTGTCTGCAATACATTAAACAAGGTCTCTTTTGTCTTATCTGTGGTAGGACGTACATCCATCCCTTTCACAGTTTTCAGCGGCATACTCCGTGCCGTTCCTGCAATTACTCTCATCTTATCTGTCCATTTCCATAAATAATATATTTTCCAGAAGTCAGGGCATCAAGTCCCATAGGGCCTCTTGCATGAAGCTTCTGGGTACTGATTCCTATCTCTGCCCCAAACCCGAATTCGTATCCGTCCGTAAAACGGGTGGACGCATTTACATAGACGGCTGCCGCATCGATCTCATTTAAAAACTTCTGCGCATTGGCATAGTCTTTTGTCACGATAGCCTCCGAATGTCCAGTATTGTAGCGATTGATATGTGCGATTGCCTCATCAATATTTTTCACTGTCTTCACAGACAGGATATAATCCAGATACTCTCTGCCCCAGTCCTCTTCTGTTGCTTTCACAAGTCCTTCCGCAGCTGCACATGCTTTCTCATCACCACGCATCTCCACGTGTTTCTCATCCAGGCGCGCTTTCAGGCGTGGCAGGAATGCATCCACGATTTTTTCATGGATCACAAGAGATTCACATGCGTTGCACACACCGATCCGCTGTGTCTTTGCATTGAAAATAATGTCAATTGCCATATCAAAATCGGCACTCTCATCCACAAAAATATGGCAGTTGCCTGTGCCAGTCTCGATCACCGGTATCCGGCTGTTCTCTACCACACTGCGGATCAATCCGGCTCCGCCTCTGGGAATCAGTACATCCACATACTGGTTCAGCTGCATAAATGCCTTGACTGTTTCGCGGCTGGTATCTTCGATCAGCTGCACTGCATCTTCCGGAATATCCTTCTCTGCCAGTGCTGTCCGGATGACCTTCGTGATTGCACAGTTGGACAGGAACGCATCACTGCCTCCCCTTAAGATTACCACATTTCCAGCCTTAAAGCACAGAGAAAATGCATCTGCAGTCACATTTGGCCGGGACTCATAGATCATACCGATCACGCCAAGCGGCACTTTCTTCCATCCGATCATCAGACCATTGGGCCGCTGTTTCATGGAAGTTACCTCTCCCACCGGATCCGGCAATGCAGCCACCTGACGAATACCTTCTGCCATGCCGGCGATCCGGTCTTTGGTCAGCATCAGACGGTCCACCATGCCCGGCTCCATGCCATTCTCTTTAGCAATTTCCACATCTTTTGCATTTTTTCCAAGAATGTAATTCTGTTCCTTGATAAGCGCATCTGCTACATGAAGCAGCACTTCATTCTTCTTCGTCGTTCCCATGATCCGAAGAACCGGCTCTGCAGCTTTCGCCCGCCTTCCAATCTCTTCCAGAGTTCTTTCACTGGTCTCTTCCGGCCGGATGATCCGCTTTTCAGTCACCAGCATCTGCGGCAAAATATCATGTGCCTCAAATGGCACCTCCGGAAATACCTGAAACTCGAATGCCAGTGCAATATGTACGATGTCCGGATGCTTTTCCAGATATCTGTCATAGTAGCCACCGCCATACCCTACCCGGTGACAGTGTTCATCAAATGCCACACCTGGCATCAACATCAGTCCATTCTCATCCTCACAGATGGGGCAGTCCATCTTCGGCTCCATGATGCCAAAGCTTCCTGGATCCAGATCATCCAGACTATTGATATAATAATAATCCATGATACCGTCTCCATCCACACGGGGAGCAGCCACTTTTTTATGATCCTTCCATGCACGCTCCATCAGAAGACGGGTCTCAACCTCCCGCTTGGCATCCACATAGGCCAGCAACAGGTCTGTGTTCTGATACTGTGGCAGACTTACAAAGGTCTCCACGATCTTTTTGCTATTCTCATGGAGTGTCCCGAGTTCTGCCTCTGCTCTGCGCTTTTTGACTTCTGCCCTAATTTCCTTTTTTCCCATTTTTGTCATATTTTTCACCCAGATTTACGATCTTGCCGTCATGTTCCAGAATATCAATATTGTCAAGCTGACTTCTCACATTCTCACGGATAGCTGCGAGAAATTCCTGTCTGAGAAGCTGCTGCTCCTTCTTTTCTTCTGCTGTCAGGCCTTCTGCCTTAGATTTGTGTGCCAGTTCATTGATTCTGGCTATCTTCTTATCATCCATCATCCTGATTGTCTCTCCTTTATTTGTCCCTATACGGATGGCTCATCCAGATAGTCGATCAGATAAAAATCTTCCGTACGATTCTCTTTGAACAGCGTTCCAACCGGTTCTCCATCCATGATCCGATGGATCACACCCATATCTGCTCCGTTGGCGATGACCATATCCGCTCCGGCAGAGGTGGCCAGCTTCGCCGCCTTCAGTTTGGTTGACATTCCTCCGGTTCCCACATCACTGACAGAACCCTTACCCATCTTCTCAAAATGCTGATCCACATGATCCACATAATCAATAAACTTTGCATCCGGGTTCTTATTCGGGTCATCCGTAAACAGTCCGTCAATATCTGACAGAAGAATTAAAAGATCCGCCTGTACCAGCGCTGCAACTACCGCAGACAGGGTATCATTGTCACCAAACTGGATCTCGTACGTAGAGATCGTATCATTCTCATTTACAATAGGAATGGCTCCCATATGGAGCAATGTATCAAAGGTATTCCGGGCATTGATCCTGTTCTCCCCATTCACCAGCGTATTCTTGGTCATCAGAACCTGTGATGCGATCTGGTTGTACTCCATGAAAAATTTCTGATACATCATCATCAGTCTTGCTTGTCCTATGGATGCACATGCCTGCTTTACTGACAACTGTGAGGGGCGGTCCTTCATACCGATGGTCTTGCGTCCCACTGCGATCGCTCCTGAGCTTACCAGAATCACTTCCTTGCCTCGATTGTGAAGATCTGTCAGTTCCCGTACCAGCTTCTCCATTTTGATCAGGTCAATGGAACCTGTCTCTGCATGTGTCAGGGACGAAGATCCTACTTTGACTACGATCCTTTTTTTATCTTTCAATCGTTCTCTTAATGTCTGATTGTCCATATTGTTGTCTCTCTTCCCATATATAGAATGTGTATACACATTCCTACGGTTTAATTTACAACATCTCGGGCTTGTTGACAATGCTAACTTGTATAATTTTCAAGAAAATTGTATAGTTCTTCTTCATTTTTAATGTATTTTCCATGTTGGACTTCCTTTTGCACGTCTTCTGGCAGAACTTCCATGATCACATCCGTATATTCGTAGATTTCCCGTTCAGGGAGCTGGTAGACAGCCACATAATCATTGTGATCTACCAGCAGAAATTCATACTGATCTGAAGAATCCACTCCTGTCTCTTCCGCTGTCGGTACTTTCTCGGCCACAGATTCGCCTGTCTCTCCCTTTGCCGGAACCATCTCCACCAGTTCAGTGCCTTTCTGTTCCTCTGGCGGTGTGGCACTCTTTCTGCCTGATACAAATACCATGGCGATCAACGCAGCCACAACGACTGCTGTGATCACCGTCGTCCACATCATTTTTCTCGACATCATAAAACCTCCTTTTTCCATATAGTATGAACTGGAAAAAAGAGGTTTATTCTACATCAGATGAAGCTTTTTCACAATTCTGACCAGTGTACGGCCTTTCGGAAAGCCAAGCAGTTCCTCTTCCGTCAGACCTTTCAATACCAGCAAAGCAACTCCATAGACGATCACGGCTGCAATACATGCTGCCAGAACAGAGATTGCATTGCTCTTACACAGTACATACAAGCCATGATAAACTCCGAATGCGGCCGCTCCCATCAGGGCAGATGCCAGGAGAGGCACGAAAAAGGTTCTTCGTACTTCCTGCCGATAGCGCATATATTTTGCGATAGATCTGGAGTTCAGTACGCACATCAGGAATGCAAAGAAAATATTTGCCCAGACCACTGCATGAATGTTCATACCGGTCATTACCAGCACTACCAGCAGCACCACATGGATGGCCAGGGAGATGGCTGCATGGATCACCGGCAGACGCATCTTGTCCATTCCCTGTAAAATACCATTGGTCAGTGTGGACATTCCGTATAAGACAACGGAAATGCTTCCTGTCTGCAGCAGCAATGCAGAGATACTTAAATGATCTTTTGTTCCAAAGAGAAGCTGAAGAATCGGAGATGCCAGTACAGACAGACCCACTGCACAGGGAATACAGATCACCATCACAAAACGGATGGCATTCTCTGTCTTTTTACGCATTTCTCTTCTGTCCTTTGCCACTCTGGCTCTGGTCAGCGCAGGGATCGTGGAAGATGCCATGGCTGATGCCACTGCAATTGGCACATTCGTCAGCAGCTTATACTCACCGCTGTAAATACCCCACAGTTCATCGATAGCCATCGACTCATAATTCTTATAGGCCATCAAGTGTTTGAAAATACCTTGATCAATGATGCCGCTGATATTGTAAACAGCGGTACTTAAAATAACCGGAAGGATCGTTACGATCAGAAGCCCGTAAATCTCCCATACGGACTCCGTCTCTCCATGCCTGTCTAAAGCTACTCTGCGGCTCATGACCCGCTGATAGACCAACAGAATGAAGATCAGGAATATGAGACCTACAAATGCACCTGCTCCGGTTCCCAACGTACTTCCTGCCGCACCGTAAGCGTAAGCAGCTGTCTCAGTTCCCAGAAGATGATCGATCTTCAGTCCATAGTGGAACAACATCCATGCAGCTCCAATGCTGACAGCTGCATTGACCACCTGCTCCACGATCTGGGAGACTGCAGTAGGAACCATACTTCCCAGACCCTGAAAATATCCTCTTAAGCACCCCATCAGGGCAACCACAAGGATCGTCGGTGCCAGCACCTGCAGGGCCAGCTTACTCTCAGGTGTATTTACCAGTACATCACTGAAAAATCCGGCTCCGAAATATACCAGAAGAGATGCAATACCGCCGGATACCAGCGCAAACACCAGCGTACATCTGAAAATCTTATATGCACTCTTTGCCTGTCCTGCTGCCAGTCTTGCTGATACCAGCTTGGAGACTGCCAGTGGAAGACTGAAGGATGAGATCAGCAGCATCATAGAATAGACTTCATATGCGGCTGAATAGTAACTGTTTCCTATGGGACCCAGGATTCTTGTAACAGGGATCCGATAGACCATTCCGATAATACGCACCAGAATAGATGCAGCGGCCAGAATACCTCCCTGCACGATATAATTGGATTTTTTATTGCTGTTACCCATATTTTTCCTCTTATCTTCGTATTAATCCCTTGTAATTCCAAGGTGCTCCAGAACAGCCGACTGTCTGGATTCCATATCCTTTGCTTCCTCCGGTGTCATATGGTCATAGCCAAGAAGATGAAGCATGCTGTGTGCCACCAGAAATGCAAACTCCCGACGCACACTGTGATTGTATTTTTCTGCCTGTTCCTTTACTTTGTCAAGTGAGATCACAATATCTCCAAGGAACAGTTCTCCCGTATCCGGGTCAAAGCAATCCATCTCATGTTCTTCTGCCCAGGAAAAATCAGCCGGAGACTCATATTCCACCTGTGGAAATGATAAGACATCCGTAGGCCTGTCCACTTCCCGGTATTCCATATTCATCCGGTGGATCTCCGGGTCAGAGGTCAGAAGAAGATTCACCTGTGCCTCATAAGGGCAGCCTTCCTCCTCCAGTACCTGATTGATCACTTCGGTTGCTGTCTTTTCATAGTCAAAACCAAGGTCAAGACCGTACTCGTCTTCCAGATCTAGTGTCATGGTTCTCCTTTCTCCGCACTGTTTTCTTCTCATATTCTTCATAAGCGGTTACAATCTTCTGTACCAGAGGATGACGGACAACGTCTCTGCTGGTCAGACGACAGAAGCTGATTCCTTCTACTTTTCCAAGCACCTTCTGTGCCACATCAAGTCCTGATTTCACATCCGGTGCCAGATCCTTCTGGGTCTCATCACCAGTGATGACTACTTTGGATCCGAATCCCACACGGGTCAGAAACATCTTCATCTGCGCCTGAGTGGTATTCTGTGCCTCATCCAGAATAATAAATGCATTGTCGAGAGTACGTCCTCTCATATATGCCAGCGGTGCTACTTCGATCAGACCCTTTTCCATATTTTTCTGAAAACTGTCTGCTCCCATGATCTGATACAGGGCATCGTACAGTGGACGCAGATACGGGTCTACCTTGCTCTGCAGATCTCCCGGAAGGAATCCAAGCTTCTCTCCTGCTTCAATTGCCGGACGGGTAAGAATGATCCTCTCTACCTCATTCGCCTTAAATGCGGTGATCGCCATAGCCATGGCAAGATAAGTCTTACCGGTTCCTGCAGGTCCGATACCAAAGGTGATCATATCTTTGCGGATTGCATCCACATAAGCTTTCTGTCCCAGGGTCTTAGGCTTGATGGCTTTGCCGCTGATGGTGTGGCAGATCAGGTCACTGTCGATCTCCAGCAGTGCCCCTTCCTTCTTCTCCATAGCCAGAGACAATGCATAATTCACATTCTGCTCTGTGATCTCACTGCCTCTTCTGGACAGCTCCAGAAGCTCCAACAGCACCTGCTTTGCACTCTCTACCTGTGCTTCGTTACCGATCAGCTTCACTCCGCCGTCTCTGGAGACAACGGTTACGCCGATGGTTCTCTCTATTTTTTTCAAATACGCATCAAACTGTCCGTACACGTTCTGTACATGCTCAGACGGAATGTCAAAAAGTTCATTTTCCAGTGTCACTTATGTCTGTTCCCTTTCTTCTTCCAAATGCTGATCGTTCTCCTCTTGGATTTCGATCACAGGCTTCTGTGTACGGACTGCCTCTTCTTCCACCAGAAGGCTTCCTCTTGCTGTACACACTTGCCCATTAACTTCTATTTTAACACCATTTTCAATAATTTGAAGTCCTTTTATCTTTATTTTTTCAAAAAAGAGCTGCAGCTCCTGTTCTGCTCTCTGTTTTGCTTCTTGTTCTGTGTAGATGGCCTCCCTGGGAATATACTCTTTTATAGTACGAATCCCAACCGTGACCGGCAGATAGAAGTTTTCCGTGATTCTCAGCGGAACCTCGCTGGTCAGCAGATCCTGATATTCATAATCTACTTTTGTAACACCAACGGTGATCCGTCGATTTCCCAGGATCAGATACAATGCCCGCTTCCGCCTGCCTGTATACTCCTTTTTCACATAATCCATCGGGAATGATGCCTCATAAGACTGACGGTACTGGATCTTAACATCCGCATCCGCATGCACCAGATGGGTCTGCGCCACCATTCCCTCATCGTTCATGACCTCCACCTGACTTTTCACCAGCAGATCTCCTGCCTGCACCTGGTCTCCTTCATGAACCACCGGTGTTCCGGCACGGACGATCATGGATATGATCTGTCCACTCTTTGCAGCCACCAGATCCGCAGGTTCCTTCTCGTCCACCAGTGAAAAGCTGGCATCCTCATTTTCCTTCATGTGTACGATCAGCCTGGTTCCTTTCACCTCTGCCGATATCCATGTAACCTCTGTAAAATGTTCTCTCAGCTTCTTCTCCAGCTCTTCCCCATGAATCTGCCGTTTGAGCATGCCATGGGTGATGCCTTCCTCCTGCAGATAGCTTAAGACTACCTGTGTGCTCAGGGATTCATTTCCTTCTATATGGATATTCCAGATGAACAAAGACATTACATACAGAAGGACCATACAGAAAAAAGCACCGGCTGCAAACAATTTTCGCCTCCGGTACTTCCACAGTAAAAACGGAAGTCCATGCCTCTCCAGAATGACAACTTTGGTCTGTGTCTTTCTGACCAGCGGCCGCACCTTCCGAAATGCAGCAATACTCATACACATTTCATATTCTGTTCCGGTACTTCTAAGTCCCCACAACACGATTTTATGATGACAGCACAGATTCAGAAACCGTTCCGGTGAATAACCAGACAAGTGAACGACTACATACCCTTTGAGAAATTTTAATACAGATGTCAGCAATAACGGATCTCTCCTATCTGCCCCGATATTTTCATCTCATCTTCTGTATAATAGTCAATATGTAACTGTTCTCCGCACAACGTCATCTGGCAGGTCTTGGTCTGCAGCCGGATCCGTTGCTCTGTATATTCGATGATTCCTCTATAATTCTCTATGTAAGCTTCACTATGTCCTGTAACCGTCAGCACTGCGGCTCCCATGACCAGATCCTTAGGAAGCTTCAATTTTTCAGCCATCCGTTCGCGAAATTTCATGAGGCACTCCCGTCCGGCGGTTTTTAGATATTATATGCAGGCATTTCAGCAATCATGTCATCGGTATAACAGGAGACTGAACCAGGTCACCACATTTGCACCATTCATAAAGGAAATGCCGTATTTTTCTGCCAGATCTGTCACAAGGATTCCGTAGCTTTCAATACATGGAAACATCTTCTCCGGGTGACGGCAGGGTGCATCCGGATAGGCACATTTTTTACAGATGGCACAGGACTCCGTAGACAACACCTGCATCGCTTCTGTCTGTTCTGCAAACAGATCCCGTACCTGACGGGTGATCTTCTCATGCTCCATACGAGTAGCCAGTGTCTCCTCCATATTTGCAATATCATTGACCTCGGCAATGGTCGTAAAAATAAAACCACCCGTATACTGGCTGCACCGTTTCTTGCATTCTTCCACCGTTCCTACCGCTGGCGGACAGGACCAGGATTTGCCATACTGGGGACATTCTGTCTTACAGATGTAACGAACCTGATCCAGAAATGTAATATCTGCTATATTGATAAATGCATATTCACATACAGGGAACTGTGTCAGTCCCTCTTCTATTTTCTCCTGATTCATGGTAATTCCTCTTTCACGCTTATAAGCGAAGACTTTTGATGTCCTTTACTCTGGATAAAATGATATTTGTGCTGCACTCCAGCACGCCGGGAAGATGATCCATCGTTCCATGAAGAAGCTGTTCCAGTTCTTCCTGAGAGGGACTGACTGCATGTACGTGAAGCCGGCTTTTCCCTGTCACACGATAAATCTGTGTAACGGTGTCATTTTTTTCCAATATGGAGATCACTTCTTCCAGTGTATCCGGCACGGTCTCAATTTCAAAATAACAGGAAATCGCACCACTGATTTTCTGTGGATTAATGATCGTTGTGTATTCCTCAATGATTCCTTTCTTTTCCAGTGCCTGTACCCGCATCTTCACCGCAACTCTCGAGATTCCAACCTGCTGTCCGATCTCCGAATACGGCATCCTTGCATTCTGAATTAAACACCTTATGATCTTCTGATCAAGATCATCCAGTCCATCTAAAAACATCCTTCAGACCTCCTGCTTTTATCTATTCATTATAGCCCTGTCATTTCTCTTCCGTCAACCAGATGAAAGGATTGACGTCTCTTTCATTTCATTCTATACTATAATTACATTTGTTAATTTATATATTACGTTTCGATAGTAAAGGGATAATAATTATGGAACACGAACTGACTAAAGGACCTGTGATGAAGACCATGCTGCTTTTCGCAGTACCGATGATCCTGGGAGATCTGCTTCAGCAATGCTACAATATCGCTGACACACTGATCGTAGGCCGTTTTCTAGGTGCAGATGCACTGGCAGCCGTCGGATCCGCCTTCGCACTTATGACATTTCTCACATCAATCCTGCTGGGACTTGCCATGGGAAGCGGCACCGTCTTCTCCATCCGCTACGGAAGAAAAGATATGACCGGCTTAAAAGAATGTATCCTTGCTTCTTTTGTGCTGCTGGCAATGATCAATCTGATCCTGAACCTTCTGGTCTTCATCGGAATCGATGGCATCATCTGGTTTTTGCGTACTCCGGAAGAATTAAAAGGACTGATGCATGAGTATCTGATCGTGATCTTTGCAGGACTCACCGCTATCTTTCTCTACAATTTTTTCGCATCTCTGCTTCGGTCTCTGGGAAATTCCATAGTACCACTGGTATTTCTCGCCATCTCCGCCGGACTTAACATTGTCCTGGACCTGTGGTTTGTGATCGGCCTTAAATGGGGTGTCTCCGGAGCCGCACAAGCGACGGTTATCGCCCAATATGTATCCGGCATTGGTATTGCTCTGTTTACCTTCATCAAATACCCGGATCTGCTGAAAAAGACACCCGATGTACATCTGAAAAAAGAACGTTTCCGCGAGATCACCAGCTTCTCTGCTCTTACCTGTCTGCAACAGTCCATTATGAATTTTGGTATTCTGGCCGTACAGGGTCTGGTCAACAGCTTTGGCACTACCATCATGGCAGCATTTGCCGCAGCGGTGAAGATCGATGCATTTGCCTATCTTCCCGTACAGGATTTCGGAAATGCATTTTCCATCTTTATTGCCCAGAACTATGGGTCAAGACAGCCGGAGCGCATCAAAAAAGGAATCCGAACAGCGGTCATTACTTCCCTGTCCTTCGGACTCCTTCTGTCCATTCTGGTATGCTTATTTGCAGCCCCTCTGATGAGTCTGTTTATTGATGCATCTGAAACAGCTGTCATCGCAGAAGGTGTTCGCTATCTTCATATTGAAGGTGCCTTCTATTTCGCCATTGGTGGCCTGTTCCTGCTCTACGGACTCTACCGCGCACTGGCAAAACCAGGCATGTCGGTGGTGTTGACTATCATATCCCTGGGAACCCGTGTAGCTCTGGCCTATGCTCTGTCTGCCATTCCATCCATAGGGGTGGTCGGCATCTGGTGGTCTGTTCCCATTGGCTGGTTCCTGGCAGATGCTCTTGGTGTGATCTACTACATATTAAAAGTCAATAACAAAGACTTCACTGCCACCACATAAAGTGCTGCAGCAATAATAATTTCAAGATAGCTCATCACAGTTTTGCCAACCTTTCGATCTCTGAAGCTGAACATGATTGATAATGTTGCCATTGTGGCATACATTCCACTTTCTGCCAGATTTCCCGGCAGAATGCGAAACCATGAAAGTACAGAAAATACAATAAATAATACAATTAACACGACCATTGGGGTTTCTTTATTTTCTTTGAACATGTTACTATTATTCTCCTTTGGTAATATCTTTCCTTTACAGGATCATTTATGATAGGGCTCATTGTTACGGATACGGAAACTCCGGTAGATCTGCTCCAGCAGAATCACCCGCATCAACTGATGAGGAAATGTCATTTTTGAAAAACTGAGCTTATAATCAGCTCTCTGAAGAACTGCAGGTGCCAGTCCCAGAGACCCACCGATCACAAATACGATCTGACTGATACCGCCTACATTCCAGCGCTCCATCTGGGTTGCCAGTTCTTCTGAATCCAGCATCTTCCCATCAATGGCAAGAGCTACCACATAAGCACTTTCTGGAATTTTCTGAAGGATCCGCACTCCTTCCTTTTCCTTGATCTGTGCGTTCAGCGTCTCGCTGGCCCCATCTGGTGTCTTCTCATCTGCCACTTCCACGATCTCTAGCTTACAATACCTGCTCAGACGCTTGGCATACTCCTTTATCGCATCTGTAAAATACTTCTCTTTGATCTTTCCTACTCCGATCACGGTAATTTTCATAAAACTTATTCCTCCAACCGGATGATTATAGCACACTTATCTGCTTTTTTGTGATATAATTTTTAAGATATCCGTCGTAAATGTCTATCACACAACGCACGCTTCATGATATCTTTATACTTACATCGAAAAGGAGGACTCCTCATATGTCCACTTACAATTCTGCAAAAAACCGCCAATCTGAGACCAGATCATCTGCATGGGCCTTTTTGCTGGTGGGATGCATTGGATTTGTGATCATTCTGCTGGCACTATTAGGTGTAATTCGATTACCCTTTGGCACCTTCCCTCTACTGATCATGGAAGTGATGTTTGTCATCTTCCTTGTCATTGCAGGACTTTCCTTCAAGCATGCCATGAATATGCTGGATGATATCTCAAGGGAAAATGATCTGGAGACCCGCATCAGAGACTGGGCAAAAGAAAATCTGACTGTTGACAGTCTCACTGTTGATGTGGACACATCCACCACGGAAGAGATGAAATACTTTATGATCACAGAGCTGATCCGCGAACGCATCATGCATGCATTCCCTGAAATACAAGAATCTTATGCTGACGAACTGACGGAGAATTTCTATAATGAACTGTTTTCCTGATCCAGACAAACATTATTATATGTTCCACAAGCCCTTCGGCTGTGTCACTGCCCACAGGGATGACCTGTTTCCTGTTGTAATGGACTACTTTTCCAAACTCCATAACGACAGGCTCTCCCCTGTGGGGCGTCTTGACCGCGAGACAGAAGGGCTTCTGATCGTGACTGATGATGGCAAATGGAACCAGTATATGACTAACCCGGAATTCCATGTGCCAAAGACCTATGAATTTGCTGCTCTTGGAACGCTTGATGCCAGGAAGCTTCAGAAACTGGCAGAAGGTGTTCTGCTGACCGGCTCTTCGCTTCCCACAAAAGGAGCTCATGTCACAGTCACCGGAACATCCATTCTGGCAGATGTTCTTCCAACACTTCACCCGGATATGCAGAAGAAACTGGCTCATAACCTGCCTTCTCATCCTGTTGTCATGGGGACTGTCACTATCTCTGAAGGACGCAAGCGTCAAATCCGTCGCATGCTCAAAGTTGTTGGATGCTGTGTAATCCGATTGAAACGGGTGTCTATGGGGGATATTGTGTTGGATGATACATTAAACCCCGGTGATTATCGGGAATTTGTGCCGGAGCCGACGATTGAAAAATAAATCTTCATGTCAAACGAATTTCTATTTTGGCAGCCAAACCTTTTTTGTCCGTTGGCTGCCTAATCTCATTATTCCTTGAACCTTTTCCTAGCATACTACAATATATAAGTGTAAGGGCAAAACCTTATGGCCGGCGAAAAAGGAAACAGACAAAGGAGAATTTGTTATGGACCAACATGAATTCGAGCAGTTTGTCCTGGAAAACGGAAAAAATATCCTTCGATTCTGCAGATTGACCTGTCAGGATACCGAATCAGGAGACGAGTTATACCAGGACACTATGCTCAAGCTGCTGGACAAACGACAGCAATTGGACAACCAGCAAAATGTACAAAGCTACGCGCTGTCCATATCCATCTTACTATGGAAAAACAAAAAGAAAAAATATGCAAACCGGAACCGGCTTATACCAATGGAAAGCATGGATGCCATGGAGCATGACAAGATTTCTGAATTAAAAGAAGAATCCGCTCCATCTCCGGAAACATGTATTTTGCAGGCAGACGAAAAGAAAATGATCCAAAAGATTGTCGCTGATCTGCCTGAAAAATTCAGAATTCCGATCCACTTATACTATTCTGCTGATCTGTCTATACAAGAGATTGCAGAAATCTTAAAAATACCGGAAGGAACCGTGAAAAGCCGCTTGAACAAGGCAAGACAGTTATTAAAAAAAGAACTGGAGGAAATAGGATATGACAGATGAAAAACTGGATCTGCTCTTAAGACAGGCTCTCAATCTGGAGATTGCTGACCATGATATTCAAATTGATGCTGCAAAAATAAAATCAGATAGAAACACAACCTCTTGGAAATATTGGAAACATTTCCCTGCTGCTGCCGCTTCTGTTGCTGTTCTCACACTATCTTCCATGATGGTCTGTGCTGCGTGGCACTATCTTTCAGCAAAAGATGTAGCCGGTAAAGCAGCTGATCCACATCTTGCACAGGAATTTGAACAGAATAACTGGATCGATGGATGTGAAACACAGACTTATGGAGATTATGATGTTACGCTCTTAGGAGTCGTCTCTGGAAACGAAATTTCTTCCCATCTGTCCAAAGATGATTCAGGAAATATCGATGGCGATAAAACTTATGTGGCAGTGGCAATCTCCCATTCAGATTGTAGTCCCATGCCAGATCCTCTGAATATAGGGTCTGATTCTGTGCAGTTTTATGTATCACCTTATATAAAGGGACTGGATCCTGCCAAATATAATATATCCGTTTTGGGCGTCAACAACACCGTTTTCCTTTCAGATGGAATCCAGTATCAATTACTTGGAATGGATACGATTGCAGCTTTTGCCGGTCAGGGCATCTACCTTGGAGTGTCCGAAGGCAGCAATTACAATCCTAATGCTTACCTGTATGATTCTGCCAGCGGAACTCTGACCAGAAATGAATCCTTTAACGGTGTAAATGCACTCTTTACGCTCCCGGTTGATCCGACTATGGGAGATTCTGAAAAGGCAACCAATCTTATAGACGCGATGGATCACTATGAGTCCGGCGGAGAATCCACCATAATCTTATCAGAAGCAGACCTCTGGCTGAACAGCATTACCCCTGAAACCATTAGCGAAAATGCCGTACCGCTGGAAAGCAGTCGAAAAACCGTCAGCACAGACGAATTTTTCCAATATACAGGGAACGATGTATCCAATGATTCCGATACCGGTTCTCTCATTCTGAAGGAATACTTTCCAGATGGAACCGGCATGAGTGAATGGATGACCAGATCCGGCACCTCTATGGAGGATGCTTTTGTGGAGACCTACACCCTGAACAAAGACGGAACCATCACCATCTTGAAATATGTACCCAATTTGAATAAATAAGTCCATTTTATTTTGATACAAAAATGGGGCTGTAAAAAAACTCCCCTGACAGAAAAATCGCCCAGGCCGTGAGGTCTGAGCGATTTTTTGGTATAATTAATT
>NZ_JBBMFC010000012.1:0-101789 GCF_040096225.1 Hominiventricola aquisgranensis
AGGTTGAACCGGTTCTGATGGCAGGCAGATACCTTCACGTTCTTTTCCCGGGAACGACGGATGATCTCGTCCGCATCCTCAATGCTCATAGCCATCGGTTTCTCAATGATACAGTTAACTCCATGATCAATACAGAACAAAGCGATCTCTGCATGAAGTCCGCTCTCGGTAGCGATACCAACCAGTGTCGGTTTCACTTCCTCGATCATCTTCTTATAATCCGTGTAACGTGCAATGGAGCTGTCCTTCTCCAGACCATGCTTCGCCAGCAAGGTCTCAATATTTTCCGGATTCACATCGCAGGCCGCTGCAAACTCCAGATGATTATTCAATACTGCTTTAATGTGGTTGGTAGCAATACGGCCGCAGCCGATCAGTGCGTATTTCATACTTATTTTTCCTCTACTTCCTTCTTCAGGATCTCTTCCAGCCGATCTGTCAGATATCCAAAATCATATTCCTTTACAGTTTCTGTTGCATTGTGGCAATAGGTCTCATACTCAGTCGGATCCATCTGTGCAAATTTCAGTATCCCATCTGCCATAGCCTGCGGGCTTCCCTCTTCAATGGTCATACCACAATGATTGTCTACAAAAATATCATTTCTTGTCTGAATATTGGACAGAGTCGGGTGACCGGATGCCATATAATCAAACATTTTATTCATACTCATACCATACTCAGATACCCGGTCACTGGGGCCTGTGAGCATGTTTAAGTTTCCTCTGGATAAAATACCCGGAATGAACCGCTTATTTACGCGGCCTTTGAAATGCACATTGTCAATATGATGCTCTTCCTTGTATTTCTTCAGATCTTCTTCCTGATAACCTGCACCATAGAGGAAGAACTGGATCTCCTTGTGTTCTTTCAGAAGGATCGCTGCATCCAGAATATCCTGTACGGAGTTGGCCACTCCCATGGAACCGGTGTACATCACCTTGAAGGTATCCTTCCGGTCCAGATCCTCATCCGGCAGCCAGTCCTCTTTCTGCTGTCTGTGATAGATGCCAAGATCCACACCATTGTTGATGTAATAGATCTTATCAAGATCCACATCCTTCTCCCAGCCCATATCCTGGATATATTCTTTTCCACCGAACATGGTGAAGATCACTGCGTCTGCCTTCTTGTACAACCAATGCTCCAGGGCATACAATGCTCTGGTCACCAGCTGGCCTTCTTTCATGGCACCATACTCTACCAGCGTCAGCGGCCACAGGTCTGCGATCTCCAACACGCAGGGACAATGATATTTCTTTGCCAAAATAATGCCAGCCACGCAGGTCAGTGGGTGCACCGATGTTGCCATGATTACATCCGGCTTGTTGAACTTACCGGTCTGGGTAAACAGACGAATGGTATAATCAAAGAAATTCAGGATTCGTCCCAGACCATTTCCTTCATAATTTCTGGCTTTCAAAAATACATAGCGGATACCATCCACCCGTTTTGCTCTCATCTGTCTGCCATCTGTGATCAGGTTCTTGTCTGACAGATGAACCGAGCTTGCTGCAAAGATGGTCACCTTGTGTCCCTTCTGCTGCAGATGGTTAGCAAAATGGTAAGGTCTTGCCAGCGGATACAGACTGGTCGGCACCGCATAATGATTGAAAAACCAAATATTCATAAACTATATCTCCTTCTTGTTGCTTTATCGAAACGTACGATGGATCTCTTCCTGACGCATGGTACACCATACATGATAGATCAGCTTATTTTTCGAAAATTTCTTAATAATCCCACGGAATGGATACAGCACATTCACTGCAAGCTTCATCAATGGCCGGTATTGAATATGCAGTTTACAATATGCCTTGCGAAATCCAAAATTTTTCAGCAGATATTCCTGATAATTAGACTCATGGATCATGGTTCTCCAACCGCCGTGAATATACTTGATACCCGGTCTCATGTAGCGCTCCACACCAAAATAAGCAAGTGCAGCATTTACCTGCGTATTCAGATACTCTGGGTCAGTCTTCACAACCGAATATTCGATCCAGTCATCAAACAGATTGTAAATTGCATATCCAATCATCGTATCTGTATCCTTCAGAAACGCTCCCAGATACTCGGAATTACCCAGATTCTCACAGGTCAGCTTCTTAAACTCCTCGGTCTGCTCCTGACGATCATTTCCTTCTTCATAGGAATCATCATAATACTTCCATTCCTTAACCAAAATATTCGACATCTGCTCTGCGTAGTCTGCAGGAATGATCACCTTCACATCTACTCGTTTCAGTCCTCTGGTAATCAGACTTCTACGATTTGACTTCAATGACATGATATCAAATGGAGTATCTTTGATAATGCACCACCACTCGGTCTCCTCTGAGCAGTCGAAATCCGACACCCATCTGGCAAACAGCGGCATCTTTCCGCCTGCATATTCTTTCCACTTAGCTGAATCCTTCATCCACGAAGTATCCGGATCCATATGCGGCGGCAATGTCGGCACCAGCGCATGGTTATAATATTCCCACTCGTTGTTCATTCTCTATCCTCTTTAACTGTTCTTCTCACAGATTCTTCTGGCAATGCGCTGCTTTCGGTCATAGGTTTTCTGATCCACCTGACCGGTCCGCAGGAGATAATCCCCAAAATCCTCTGCGGTCGCCATGCCATCTGTGTTAATATCTTCTTTCTTCAGTACATTTCCAATGGTCTTGAAAATAATCTTCAGATCCCCCAAGAATGTAATGTGTTTTACATATTCCTGATCATATGCCAGCTTCTCTTCCCAGGAAATATTGTTCCGCCCGCTGACCTGAGCAAGCCCGGTCAACCCTTGCGTCACTTTGTGACGCCGTCTCTGCTCTTTAGTCATGAATACCATATCCCGCACCAGCTGCGGTCTCGGTCCTACAATACTCATATCACCCTTTAAGATGTTGAAAAGCTCCGGCAGTTCATCAAGACTGCTCTCCCGCAGAAACTTTCCAAACTCTGTCAGCCGCTGCTCATCTGGAAGCAAATTGCCCTTGGCATCTCGCTCGTCCGTCATGGTACGGAACTTATACATCTTAAAGATCTTCTCACCTTTACCAGGACGGAGCTGTGTAAACAGTACCGGACTTCCCAGCTTCTTTCTTACCTGCCAGGCAGTCACTGCCATGACCGGACTTAGTACAACCAGTGCCGTACCAGACAGCAGAATATCCAGTTTTCTCTTAATACTTCTGGCATAGATCCCTTGTCTCATTTACTTCCACAATCCTCTGATAATCGTACAGATGCGTTTCAAATCTTCATCTGTCATCTTGGTATCGCTTGGCAGGCAGACTCCATTCTCAAACAGGCTCTCGCCAACCTTTCCGTTGTCAATGTAATCGCAGTCCGCAAATACCGGCTGCATATGCATAGGCTTCCATACCGGGCGGCTCTCAATATCTCCCTGTTCCAGTGCGACCATCACATCCAGCGGACATACTTTGCAGTCAGGTGTCAGCTGGATCACAGACAACCAGCAGTTGGCTCTCTCATTCTCATGCAGTGGCATGAAGGATAATCCTTCCAGATCTCCCAGATGCTCCTGATAGTAAGCAAAGATATGACGCTTCTGCTCAATTCTCTGATCCAGAACCTTCATCTGTCCGCGGCCGATACCTGCCACAATATTGCTCATACGATAATTATATCCAATTTCCTTGTGTTCATAATGGCGGGCTTTCTCTCTTGCCTGTGTTGCCCAGAAGCGAACCTTAGCGATCCGTTCCTTCGCCTGCTCCTCCGGAAGATTACATACCAGCATGCCACCGCCGGAAGTGGTGATGATCTTATTTCCATTAAATGAAAATGCGCCATAATCTCCAAAGGTTCCTGTATACTGTCCATGATACAATGTTCCCAGACTCTCTGCCGCATCCTCGATTACCGGAACACCGTGTTTCTTGCAGATCTCCATGATCCGATCCATGTTTGCCGGAAGTCCATACAGATGTACCGGCATAACCGCCTTCACATCGGGATATTTCTCAAAGGCACGCTCCAGTGCTTCCGGAGACATGTTCCAGGTCTCATAATCACTGTCGATAAAGACCGGAATCGCTTTCTCATATGCAATGGGATTGGCAGTTGCTGAGAAAGTCAGATCCTGGCAGAATACAATATCTCCTGATTTGACTCCGGCTGCTTTCAGTGCCAGATGCAGAGCTGCAGAGCCTGAAGATAATGCCGCTGCATCCTTCGCTCCCACATATGCTGCCAGTTCTTTCTCAAATTCATTGACATTCTTGCCAAGTGGTGCGATCCAGTTGGTATCAAATGCCTCTTTTACATACTGCTGCTCATATCCTTCTTCGCTCATGTGCGGAGAAGCAAGATAAATATGTGCCATAGTTACGCCTCTTTTCTTAATGACTCAGTTTATTTCTAATTCTCATCTTTAACCGATAAAGATTCCACTTTTTATGTTTTGTTCCCGGCATTCCCACCATCTTTGCCATCTGCTCCATGGAAGGGAAGCGATGATTCTTTTCAAAATACTCATACAAAAGCACCATTCCATAGTTCTTTTCTGCCGGAAGATGCCAGATTCGAAGAGGATCATAATAATAATTGGTCGTCACCAGATAAAACTGATTGGTCCAGAACCGGTAAATATACGCATTGGCTGGATAGATCTTCTTATCCCAGAACTCTGCTATCGCAATGGAAAATGCTTCTTCATCCGCCCATGGATGAATTCCTTCCGTCTCGCGCGCTTTTATAATGACCTTGCTGCAGTCATCCAGGAGTTCTTTCATCACCGCTTTGCTGCCTGCCAGGAACTCGCCCCCATAATGAACCAGATTCTTCCGCTCTATCCCATACATCTTCTGATAATTTTGAAGCATCTGCTGACGGATCTTCTGCTCATATCCGTGATGAGTTGCATACAGGATCAGTCCTGTCTTCGCCTCTTCAAAGATCTCATCGAGGTTTTGCACACAGACTGTATCTGTATCCAACATCATCAAACAGTCCTCTTCCTGCATCAGACCAATGGCATGTTCCATGGAATCAAATTTATACTGAGTGATCGCCCATGGAAAATCCTCATTGCTCTTATATTTGCCATAAGGAACCTGATGGATCTCAACACCTGCAACTTCCGCCGTCTTCTGATATCTCTCCGGAATCTCAAAATTACAGTTCAGAATACACACTACATCAGGTGTGGTCTGCTTTGCAGATGCCAGTGATACCAGTGCATTCTCCAAATATACATTCATGGCAGAATCCACATTTTGTACAGATTTTTGCTGCATCTGCGGCAACGTATTCTTCTGAGGCTTTGCCACCTGTGTGATTACATAGTTCATAGCTTTCTGCTACCCTTTCATATGATAAGTTGGAACCACTTCCATCACTTTTTCCTTGATCTTCGGGCTGTCCATCCGAGACAGCTCATCCAGTTCTTCCAATTGATGGGTAAACAGTTCTTCATCAAAATCAATAGGTTTTCCAATGTGGATCAGTTCATTATCAGTGCTCTGTAATCCCTCCTCATCCATCAGAAGTTCCTCATAGAGCTTCTCTCCCGGTCGTAAACCGGTAAATACAATATCAATATCCTCGTAAGGTTTCAGACCCGACAGACGGATCAGATTCAATGCCAGATCCAGAATCTTCACCGGTTTTCCCATATCGAGGACGAAAATCTCACCACCTTTGGCTCTGGCTCCAGCCTGCAGTACCAGAGATACCGCCTCCGGAATGGTCATAAAGTAGCGGATAATATCCGGGTGCGTTACCGTCACTGGACCGCCCTCTTCAATCTGCTTTTTGAACAACGGAATGACACTTCCATTACTTCCCAGCACATTTCCAAAGCGGACTGCCACGAACTCGGTCTTTGACCGGTTATTCATCATCTGAATCACCATCTCGCAGAGACGCTTAGAAGCTCCCATGATATTAGTTGGATTCACTGCTTTATCGGTAGAAATCAATACAAAACGAGACACACCATACTTATCAGCTGCCTGGGCCGTCTTATAAGTACCCATCACGTTATTCTTGATAGCCTCATTGGGGCTGTCCTCCATCAGCGGCACATGCTTGTGGGCTGCCGCATGGTAGACGATCTGCGGATGATATTTTTCAAACACTCCATTGATTCGATGAGTATTTCTCACAGAACCAATCAGCACTACCAGATTCAGTTCCGGATAATCCCGCTTCAGCTCCTGTTGAATGTCATAGGCATTATTTTCATAAATATCAAAGATGACCAGCTGCCTGGGCTCATGTCTTGCGATCTGACGGCAAAGTTCACTTCCGATGGAACCTCCCCCACCGGTGACCAACACTACCTTTCCGGACACATACCCCATAATACTCTCCACCTGAGTATCAATGGGTTCTCTTCCCAGCAGATCCTCAATCTCCACATTGCGGAGCTTGGAGACACTGACCTCTCCGTTTACCAGCTGATAGATTCCTGGCAGTACCTTCAGCTTACAGCTTGTCTGACTGCAGATATCCAGCAGTTCCTGAATCTCAGCATGAGATGCCGATGGAATGGCGATCATGATCTCATCAACATGGTATTCCTCTACCAGACGACAGATATCCTTGCGGTTACCTGCTACCAGCACACCTCTCAGATACTTTCCAATCTTGCCCGGATCATCATCCACCAGACAGCATACATTCTGCTCTACGAACTTGCTGTTCTGCAGCTCCTTCAACAACGTATTTCCAGCCTCACCGGCACCCACAATCATGGTATTGGTCTTGCCTTCCTTGATCAGTCCCTGCTGCTTCTGTCGGAAATAAGCAAGGATCCGATAGGTAAATCGGAATACGGAAATTCCAGCCGCCAGCACTGCAAAGTACATAAAAGGATAACTTCTCGGAAACCGAAGGTCCATCAGCGTCATGCCTACCGTCTGAGTCACCGCGGATATCAGACATGCCACAATAATATTTACCAGATCCGATGCACTGGCATATTTCCAGATTCCCTGATACAACCGAAAAACGGCAAACACGATCACTGTAAGGATCAGATTCACCGGAAGATACTGGAAGATATTCTCAATAAACTCAATGGCCTGCGGATCAAAGAACAGATTGTACCGCACATAGATGGCCAGCGGACCCGCTGCGGTGATGATCAGCATATCCATCAACACCAGCAGTATGATCCTGAATATCAGTCTTTTATTCTTATATTTTAACATATTCGCTCCCAAAATCGGGCAAAGCGCATAATAGCCCATATTTTGTAATAGTTTATCACTTTTATAGAGATTTTACAAGTATGGTGTATCTCCTGTCAGTACGGACTCCCATTTTCTAAGAATATGCGCCAGATTAAATTCTTCTGCCCGCTCTGTGGCTGCAGTTCCCATTCGCTTGCGAAGCTCTTCATCTGTCATCAGACGTTCCAGCGCGTCCGCAAACTGACCCTTCCGGTAATTGTCGATAAGGATTCCGTCCTGTCCATCCCTGATGATCTCCGACGGACCATCTGTACGGAAAGAGACCACGGGGAGACCGCACTCCATAGCCTCTGTGATAACCAGTCCGAAGCCTTCCCAGCGAGATGTGGACACAAACACAGACGCTTCCCTGTAGAACGGAATCACTTCCTCCCGTTCTCCCAGCAGCTCCACCTGATCTTCCAGACCATGACGTCTGATATCTTCCTCAGTGTCTTTGTATCCGCTTCCATTTCCGATGATCCGAAGCTTCCAATCTCCATAACCTCTGTGATGAAACAGTTCCTCTGCAATGTCCAGAAGCATATCGGTTCCTTTTTGTTTTCTCTCCAGTCTGCCCACAAACAGCAGAATCTTATCTGTCAGTGTGGACTTCTGCTGACTGGAAAAACTCAGCGGATTATAAATATAGCCCGCATTGATCTTCATCTGCTCCTGATATTTCCCCGCATCATGCGCTGTCAGCGTGATCAACGCATCCAGCTTCCTCAATGCAATGGCTGATAACTTCCTCTGGATCAGAAATCCATGCACCGGCGTCTGAAAATAGATCTCATAGGAGTTATGATGCCATCCTATCAGCCGAACTCCCGGAAGTTTTTCTTTCATAAGCCCCACCAGTACCGCACTGGATACGGTAGATCCGATCACACAGTCATATTCTCCCTGCTTTACCAGATTGCAGACTCCATCAATCAGATATTCCGGGAAATAGGCATATTTTGCCAGCGATGCAGGCAATACCTTCTGTCTTCGCTTTGCCAGACCTCGGATTCCTCTTGCAATCCAGTTTTTATTATAATGATAGTCATTATAGTTTACGAGGCGGACTTTATCTGCCAGCGGATAAAATGACCGTTCTGTGTCATTATCGAGGGAGATCATGGTCACTTCATGATCCGCGCTCAGACCATTGGCGATCACCGCCATCACCCGCTGTACGCCTCCGCAGTCACCCATACTGGGGCCAATAAAACATATTTTCATCTTTTCTTACCAAACTTCTGCTTCATTTTCTGCAATCCCCATCGAAGAAGATCCCTGCCGTTGATGATCCCATATCCATACTCCAGATAGCGGATCTTTGATTTCTGCGCGGATTCTGCATTTCCCTCATGGACCGAAGTATCATACAGCGTAATATCCTGTCCCGGAATCTTCTCTAGGATATTCAGTTCCATCGGCTTCATGCACATGGAGTACTGACAGATAAGCTGATAAGGTTTTCTCACACAGGTCAGCAAATATCTCCGATAAGCTTCCGGCTGCTTTCTTCCCCACAGGTCACAGGTCAGTTCTTCCTCCGGTACACCAAGAACCTCTCCCAGTCCCACCGGTTCTCCGAAAATGTCATACTTCACCCCATCTTCGAACTCCGGCATCCGATAGTCTTTCTTTCCATAAAACAACACCGACTGGAATGCGGAAGAATTATGATTAAAATGCTCCCCTGCATCGCCAAAATTCGTTGTCAGGGAATCATAGCTGAACACATAATACTTATCCTGCTCTACCACATAAGTCTGATAAAATTTTGCCCATGAAGTATCCGGATAATTCAGCACGGTCAGCGGAACATTCACATTCCATGGCAAAGTCGGATGCTGGTCATACCACTTCTTAAAATCCGTCCACATTCTCCGGTTCCATACCTGTCCCCAGGAAGATGCAAATTGTTGAAAATACACATCGTAGCCTGTATGTCTTGGGAAAAACGGATAAGGACTCTCCAACAGTTCCCTCTTGGTATTCAAAGAAATACCTGCAATCTTCGGATGGTCACCATATTTTTCCAATGCCTTCACGGCATAATTATAATAATCCGGTGACACATAGAGGTCGTCCTCCAGGATCATCACCGCTCCATATTCTTCTGTCAGGTCACCACAGGATATGATATGTTTCCGAAGTCCCATCCGCTCCTTATGGCAGATCAGCCTCTTCTCCCCATGCTTCCACTGAAAGCTCTCCGCTTCTTTTCTGACACTGTCATCTCCGCTGTTGTCGATACTGATCACCAGCGGAATCTCTGTATAGTCATACTGCGCCCGATTCAGGGAATCCAGAATTCTCCTCATGGATTTCGGACGATTATACCCTACTACTACAAGGGCAATGCTTCCTCTCATAGATATTTCTCCTGTTTTTCTCGATTTCTGGTTTTTATTATAATGCCCGGACATAGAAAAAGCAAATATGGTCTTTTCCTTTCCCCTATTTTATCTTACAATAAGGATATTGAAAAGAAAAAGGAGTCTGTTCTATGTTAGTTGCTACCATCTCTGATCAGCTTGGCAATCAGATGTTCACATACGCTTCGGTAAAGACCATTGCAGAGAGCCGTGGTGAATCCTTCGGTTTTGTTCGCGCCCACAATACTCTGATCAACGATTCCGATCAACATTATGGAAATGAGATTCACACGATCTTTCCTAATATCAAAGAGGAATTTCTCTCCTCCATGCCGTCACAGATTTGTCACACCTGGGATGAGCCACCCCTTCATGTTCGTTCCACCAACTATCAAGAATCGGCACTGACCGTCCCGCCTGATACGCTGATGAATGGCCATTTTATCTCTTACCGCTACTTTCAAGATAATCTGGAAAATGTCCGTGAATGGTTTGCATTTCCCGCAGACATTGAGGATGACGTGCAGGCGCAGATAGCAGCCCTTCAGCAGAAATATCCGGAAAGACCGCTGATCGCCACACATTTTCGTGTAGGACCCGATTATCTTCGGCAGGGATTCCGTCTGGCCGATGACTACTGGTTCCACGCCGCAGAAGAAATCAAAAAGCAGGTAAAAGATCCTGTCTTTCTGCTCTTCTATGACAAGAAAGAAACTTCCGGCGGCATCGTCAATGAATTTCTGGAGAAATACGACTGCGAAATCTGCCGCGGATCACTGGTTCACGATCTGAATATGATGTCAAAATGTCACTGGCAGATTATCTGTAACAGTTCCTTCTCCATCATGTCAGCAGTACTAAATGCTGATCCCGATAAAGTGGTGTTACGCCCTTCTGTCTATCCAGTGGGGCTTGAATTCCAGAAAGAGGACTGCTTCTGCGATGACTGGATCAGTATTCCAGCCCGTCAGGATCCACACTCCCGAAGAAGCTGCCACATGATGCGTTTCAAAGGTCGTATTCTCAAACTGATTCGAAAAGTTAAATAGGAGTTACAGAAAACTATATGAATATTCTTTACTTAAACACAACCTTTCAATGCGGCGGTGCCGAAAAAGTAACCTCTCAGATCTTTCATGGCATGCGTGCCCGGGGACATGAAGTATACCAGATCGTCAGCTATGACACCCGACACTCCAGACTTCCTGAAGGCGTCCATGTTCTCTATGATTCGTTCTTCATGCGTATGTTCAACCGGCTGATTTCCGGAAACCGCAGCAATACCAGTCTACATATCAGCTACAGTAGACAATACATTCTGCATTTTCTGAAGAAGCACAAGATTGACCTGATCCATCTTCATAATCCACATGACAGTTTTCTGGGAATTGAGGATATCGCCGATCTGTCCCGGGTATGTCCTGTTATATGGACCCTTCATGACTTCTGGGCCATGACCGGTCACTGCACCTATCCCCACGGCTGTGATGACCGCTGGAAGATCGGCTGCAATACCTGTGAACACCTCGAAAATTATCCGGCAATCCGCAAGGATGTGGCCCATACTCTCTGGGAAGCCAAAAGGAAGGCCTTTACCGATGCCAACATTACCTTCACCGTTCCCTCTGACTGGATGCTTACGCAGTTCAACAATTCTTATCTTGCCGGTAAACCCTGCGAGCGCATCTACAACAGTCTGGACACAACCCTCTGGAAACCTCTTGATAAAGCTACCCTCCGCGCCAGACATAAGATTGATCCACAGACAAAGATCCTGGCCTTTATCGCAGCCGATCCCGGCAAAGAATTAAAGGGAATGGACTACCTGCTAAAAGCCTTATCCATGCTCCCCGATCCGGAATCCTATCTGCTGCTGATCGCCGGAAAAGATCATCCCGGACTGCATGCACTCAATACGAAGTTTCAGATTCATCACTGGGGGTATCTGAACTCTCAGGAACGGTTAAATGAGTTCTATTCCCTGGCAGACCTTCTGGTTAATCCTTCTGTCTATGAGACCTTTGGACTTACCAATGTGGAAGCTATGGCCTGCGGTACTCCAGTGGCTGCCTTTCCGGTCTGTACCATGCCGGAGCTCATAACAAAAGCCAGCGGATGGCTGGCTTCTGATGTATCTGCAGAAAGTCTGGCAGATGTGATTCAACTGGCTTTTTCTTCCCCACAGGAGCTACGTGATAGAGGAATCAGCAGCCGACACCTGGTAGCAACAACATTTGATGAGAGCAACATGCTCGATCAGTTTGAAGACCTCTATGAACGGGTCCTCTTATAAAAATCATTCATAAAGCAGTAAAGTCTGAGATTTACAAAACAGATCAGTACCCGGAAACGGTTCCAGTTGGTTGCTGCCTTTCCAAGTAGGAAATGCTTGTCCACCAGTTTCCGGTACTGCTTCTGATACATTCTGGCTGTCTGGATCATATTCAGGTAGCTGTTCAGGATCCCGTTTTTCATCCACTTTCGCAGTTCCGGTTCCTGCTGATCCGCCATCTGGTCCTGCGCTCTCAGTGTAGCAAACAGATCTCTCGCATTCTTTTCCTTATTCTTCTGCGTACTGATAGAATTTTCCCGCACCATGTAGTGATATAACTGATCCGGCAATTCTATGATTTTTCCACACTTCAGCAATGCACGAGGTGTGAATTCCACATCTTCGTGGAGAATTCCTTCTTTAAATATTAATTGATTTTCTTCCAGATAATCCTTTTTCCAGGCATAAAGCCAAGCTTCCATGTTGAGATTGTTGTCTCTGTATTTCTCCCGCATAAAATCCTTGCCACTGTCTGTCACTCTGGAGCCTTCTGTCGGAATACGTCTTAAAGGTAAGCGATTGCGCCCATCATCCTCTATTCCATCATAAAATACGGCATCAGCCTCTCCATATTTTTGCAAAGCATCCTCTATATGGTGCAAAGCCCCCGGTTCCAACGTATCATCTGAATCCACAAATACCAGATATTTCCCTTGTGCCTCCAGCATTCCCGCATTCCTCGCTGATGAAAGCCCTCCATTCGTCTTATGAATGGCTCGAATCTCCTCATCAGAATCCGCCAGACGATCACACAATTCCCCACATCGATCCGGGCTTCCATCATCCACAAGAATGATCTCCATGCTTCCAGCCTCCATACTCTGTGCAAGCAGGGAATTCACACATATTTCCAGATATTCTTCTACTTTGTAAACCGGTACAATCACCGAAAACTTTGGTCTCGTCATTCTTTTTTCTCCGCTCTCATTGATTGAACCAACATCTCAGGTATCATGGTCACTGCAAAAACTGTTACTGATAAATCCCTGAATGTGTACCAATAATGTATATAGGAATGATTTGCTGTGCCGCAATACCATACCATCGGAAGCAACGACAGCATGATCAACAGGGAAACTTTTTTATAATCAATTGTTTTCCGCAAAACTACTGTCACCACCAATGCTATCGCAACCACAACAAGCCCTGCTATTGTTATCATCTTTCCATAAGCATTATTCAGCACATCCATATTTCTACCAACTACATCAACTATGCTCAAATCCATATAATCTGTGCTTCCAGAAGTTCTTAACTTTACAGAACCCACTGCATCTGCAAACAGATTCTCACCTACTACCAGGGTTCCAAGCACCCATTTGCCAATCCACATTCCCACATAACCGCAGGCCCATGATATGCCATATATAATAACTTCCTTGATACAATCAAACCACTTCTTCGGACATAACACCACAAAGACAATCACAGGAATTCCTATTGTAACAACCGGATATGTAAGAAAATCCAAATAGCTGGTCATCATTCCTATCCCACAAAAATAGAATCCTAACCATCCTTTTTCTTCCAGCTTTTCATATTTCCACAGTAACCCAAGTTCTGCAAATGCAGCAATATAAAAGCAGGCAGAGAATTGCAAAGAAAAAGGAATTGATCCCGGAAAAAGCGTCAACAGCGTCAGAATTTCCGCATAAATCCCAAACCACATTTTTCTCTTTGCAAATGCAATTGCAAGCAAAAGTAATGTCAGGCCAAAAACCACACTGTTTAGCTTTCGTATCTGACTATAATTCAAGAAATACAATAACGGCTTCAAAAATATAAGATATCCATGCCAATATCTGGAATAACTTACTGTATATCCTTCTCCCTCATTCAGCAGATCACATTTCAGCCACTGCAAAGGTTCTTCTTCATCTGTATTTTCCCGTTCTGCCATCAGAGCCGCTTTGTAAAATGGTCTTTCCGACTGAAAACAGGCAGTTCCCAGCATAATTTCATCCGTATAATTATCCAGCGAACTTCCCTTATATTCTTCTATCAGATATGGATTTTCACCTTCGCTTTCCAGCAATGGAAGTGACTCTTTTATATGTGTGCGGATTCTTCCGGTCGGAACCAGATATGCCAGACTTAACAATAGCCATCCCACAAAAATTCCTGCTACTATAAATATTCCTGTCTTTTTCATCTACTTTTCCTTCGTAAGCAACATTTTTTCAGTCGTCTTTTCCAGGAACACAATTTTCTTGTTCTGCATTCCTTCCAGACAGTTTCCCATACAGGATCTTCTGTTATCTCAGGAATCACTTTTCGCAGCTGCTTCCAGGTCATAAACAATCGATCCCAGTATAGTCCATAATAGATATCTGCATTTTCTTTTGTCCATATATCTGACTTCTTAAGAAATTCTTTCAGATAACTAAAACTATCCTTCTGAATCTGAAACAGATCCCGTCTCACAGAATTACTGAGGCTTCCTTCCCTCCCAGGTCTGTAATAGTACAACGTAGCGTGGATAATAAAATACGATTGTCTGGAAGCCTGCATATAATTCAGATTAAAGATCAGATCTTCTCCCAGATTTTTATTCTCGGGAAAATGAATCTGATGTTCTTTTATAATCCGAGTCTCATAGATCTTATTATATGGAGGATTCACATAATCTCTGATGAACAGTTCCATGAATGATCTTCTGTCCAGCTGTTCTGTAGACACGTTCAATTCCTGTTTTGTCTTTTCCATATCCGATATGTGATCACACAGAACAAGCTGCTTTCCATCTACATAACGAAGATAAGTTTCCACCATCTGCTCATGCAACACGTCATCTGAATCCGCAAAAATAATATACGTTCCTGTGGCCATGTCTATTCCTGTATTTCTCGCCGCCGAAACTCCCGCGTTTTCTTTATGGATCACCTGAATTCTTGAATCTCGCCCAGCATATTCATCACAGATCTGCCCACATTGATCAGGTGACCCATCATCGATCAGAATAATCTCCAGATTCTCATACGTCTGATGAATCACTGAATCCAGACATTCTCGAATATATGCTTCCACCTTATATACCGGAATAATGACACTAACCTTTTCGTTTTCCAATAAATTCTTTTCCAATGCTCAGCATCTCCATCATAATCTCATTTTTTGTTAAAATCATCAGCACTCCATAGATTCCAAAATCCAGGCATGCTGCCGTTATGAATAGCAGAATTCCATTCGTTACAATTCCGCTCTTTATCCAGAACATGGCTGCAAACATACCTGCCACCGAAGCAATCAGGATCATTATTCCAGAACGTGCAAACTGCCCCAAATGAATCCGTATCTTGGTTCGATTGAAAATGTAGATTGTTACAATACTAGTCAGTGTATTGGCAATCGCTGTCGCCAGTACCACACCTTTCAAGCCCAGGAAGTGTGCCAATGCAATGGACAATACAATATTAAGACTAACTGTTCCCAGTCCCACTTTCATGGGAAGCATGGTGTCATTCAGCGAATAACATGCACGGAATAGCAATGCATTCAGACAATATGCCAGAAAACACAGTCCATAATACCGCAGTCCTTCTGAAGTCATCACTACTGCCTGTGCATCAAATGCACCGCGACCATAGGTGATCTCCACCACAAGATTCGCTGCAATCATCACAAACAGAGACAATGGAATACAGCAAAACAGACTGATATGGATCCCTTTCTCCAGTTTTGCTCCTCCTTCTTCTTTCCTGCCAGCCGCAAATGACTCTGCCAGTTCCGTGTAGATGATCGTTGTCATCGGAATACTGATCAAATTCGAAGCAAACTGATACAGAACGGCCGCATAAGATACGGCTGTTACGGATCCGGTCTCCATACCTGACAACAGACTCTTGTCCACCAGCTGATTCAACTCACAGATCGCATTTCCAAAGAAAATCGGAGCTGCCTGCAGACAGAGTCTCCAGATTCTGGAATCCCGCAGGCCATAACGCATAGTCAGTCGGCCATAATCTCGGCTCTTAATCTGCAGAAACAGATACTGTGCAATATAGGAAAATGGTACTGCCATAGCCATAGCACTTAATCCGAACCGATGTCCCATTATCAGAACTGCCCCTGTCAGAATCAGGTTATTCATCATAGCCGTAAAAGACGAAAATCCATACTGCTTCTCCGCATTCAGCAAGCTTTGCAATAGTTGATTAGACATATAGAAACACATACCCCAGATCAGGATTCGGAAATAATGTACCGACATCGCCACCTGCTCCGCCGTATAAGACGGCAGCATCAATTTCAGCAGTACTGGTGCCACAACATACAGAATTCCAGACAGCACAAGCGCCAGCAGAAAAATATCAGTAATCGTTCTGCTGGTAAACTTGTGTGCATCTTCCTTGTTTTTTTCTTTAATCGTAATATAAATGGGTAAAAATGAAACTGCCACTGCCTCTGATATGGGGAGTAATGCATTCTGCATCAAGCCCTCTGCCACATAATATGCGTCTGTCTGTATGGTAGCTCCAAATACAGAGGCAATGGTCATGGACTTGATGAACCCAAGGCCTTTATTGACCAGCGATAATACGAACAACAGGAGTGCTGAACTTAAGATCGCCTTTTTCTTGTTGTCTGACATATAATCATCGTTCCTTTATGGTTTTTCTGTTTATCATACCATATTTTCAGTGATCAGACTAGGGTATAATGGTCTCATAAATTAAGACACTTTTTCGGACAGTTTTTAATGAATCTGATACACTAAAATCAGTAACAAAGAAAGGATTCATAAAAATGTCCAGACAAAGAAGAAATTTCAGTGCCAAATTTAAATCAGACCTTGTAATCGAACTACTTAAGTGTGAGAAAGATCTCAATACCCTTGCTGTTGAAAATAATATCCAGCCGAATCTGCTCCGCAACTGAAAAAAAGAATTCCTCGACAATGCTTCTGCTGTATTTGATGACAAGCGTGAGGATAACCTCAAAGAAGAGCTTGCTGAAGAACGCAAGGAAAAGGCGGAGTATGCCAAAAAGGTTGGTCAGTTAACCATGCAGGTTGACTGGCTCAAAAAAAATCTGAAGAAATTTGTGGACCAGACTACAAGAGTAAGTTTAGTCCAAAACCTTTTAACGACTAAAGAAATCCCGGCTTCTGTCGGCGCAAAACTGCTTGATATCAATCGTACAAGTATTTATTACAAAGACACACCTACATCCAATGAAGAACTGGCTTGTAAAGAGATTATCGATCATCTCCATACAGATAACCCATCCTGGGGTGCAAGACAAATGTCCGCCCAGCTGAAGGCTAGAGGATATCATGTGGGACGTCGAAAAACACGACGTTACATGAATGAAATGGATATTTATCCAATCTATCCTAAGATGAACCTTTCCAAGCGTATGCAACAGTCCAAGGTATGTCCTTATCTGCTCCGTAATGCTATCATAGATAAGCCAAATCAGGCATGGTCTATTGACATTACATATATTCCAATCAAGCGAGGTTTTCTATATTTGACAGCCGTTATTGATTGGCACAGTCGTTGCATCGTTGGCTGGGAAGTAGATGATACGCTTGATACCAGAATGGTCATTAATGCTTTGAAAAAGGCATTTTCAGTAAGAAACTCTTGTGGACAGAATACATGGAGGATTGTCATGCAAATGGCGAAAAACCACTTATGTATTCCCAGTTCTGCTATCACATCCAGCAGGATGAGCAGAAACGACGTGCTACCATGCATATCAACCGGAAACCTGGTGAGCAGGTTGAGGTCGATTGGGCAGGAGATCCTGCAACAATCATTGATCCGGATACCGGTGAGATCGCCAAAGCCTATATATTTGTCGGCGTGATGACTTATAGTCAGTACGCATATGTGGAAGCATTTCTGGATATGAAGCAGAAATCATGGATTAATGCCCATGTTCATATGTACGAATATTTTGGTGGTGTTGCCAGAATTCTCGTACTGGATAACTGTAAAACAGCAGTTGTCCACAATGGTGGCTTTAAAGACCAGAAGGTCAATGAAACTTATCAGGAAATGGCCGAATACTACGACACCGCTATTATCCCGGCGCGTGTCAGGGCTCCAAAAGATAAGCCGAATGCTGAGGGGACAGTAGGAAATATTTCTACTTGGATCACAGCAGCTCTTCGGAATGAACAGTTCTTCTCCCTTGCCGAATTGAATCTGGCAATCAGAGATAAGCTGGAACTGTTCAACCAAAGGCTCTTTCAGAAGAAAGAGGGTAGTCGGCGAAGCTTATTTCTTGGGGAAGAAAAACCATTGCTGGCACCATTACCTGCTACCCGTTTTGAACTGAGTGACTGGAAAGCAGCCACTGTCCAGTTCAATTATCACATATCTGTGGACGGAATGCTATACTCCGTTCCGTACGAATACATTAATAAGAAAGTTGATATAAGGGTAACAGACACCACGATTGAAATTTTCTACAACCATAACCGCATTGCTTCCCATCGTCGTCTAAAAGGACGCCCTGGGCAGTACAGCACCATTACTGAACATATGCCGGCAGACCACCAGAAGTATCTGGAATGGAACGGTGACCGCTTCCGTAAATGGGCTGGGCGGATTGGCATAAATACGTACACTGCAGTCAATGCAATATTAACCTCCAAAAGTGTGGAACAACAAACCTACCGAAGCTGTATGGGGCTTCTTAAGCTTGCTGAGAAGTACTCAGATGCGTTACTGGAAGCTGCCTGTAAAAAGGCATTATCCTATACAGCATCACCCAGTTACAAGAGTATTAAAAACCTACTTGTAACCGGTTCAGAAAAACTGGCATCGGAAGCAATCGATACCAAGACCACACATAAAGCACATGGCATCACACGAGGTGCCAATTACTATCGGAGGTAAACACATATGACCAATCAGAGTACAATGGATAAGTTAATAGAAATGCGCCTTACCACAATGGCAGATGCATTCCGCAACCAACTCAATGACCCAAAATTCAAGGAGGTTCCCTTTGAGGATCAATTCGGTATGCTGGTGGATATCGAATACAGCAGTCGCAAAAACAACCGTCTCAAAAGACTGATCAAGAATGCCGGTTTCGATCAGCCGGAAGCGAATATCATGGATATCAACTATACTTCCGGACGCAAGCTAAACATGGAAGCCTGTAAGCAGTATTACAATACCAAATATATCCGTCTGCCTGATCTGCTTATTGATCTGGAGGTGGCACGGACAGATGGCAACTACAAAAAGGTGATGGCTAAGTATGCCAATCCCGTTGTCCTGATTTTGGACGAATGGCTTCTATTGAAACCAACGGAATCTGAACAAAGAGATATCTTCGAACTACTCCATCGGAGACGCAAGAAATCTTCAACGATTTTTTGCTCCCAGTATGAGTTTGAGGAATGGTACGACCAACTGGGTGGTGATGATAGTCCTCTGGCAGATGCAATCATTGACCGCATTGCTCATGACAGTTATCGTATCAACATTACAAGCATTGGTGCCGAACATGATATCTCGATGCGAGAGGTTTATGGCTTGGACAAAACATTACGCGAGTAAACTCGCATAAGCGGTTCCCGCTAGCCCGGACAGACGGTTTCCCGTCTGCCGGACTTGCGGTGTTACCGCACAAGAATATTCACCTTCTAACCATGTTTGTAATGTCTTCAAAGCTCTGTATAGTGTAAGCGCTTAAATGGTTACCATATTTAATGTCTTACCAAATCGACGTGGCCGAGTAATCCATGTCTATTTTGCACTGCTCTTCAGAAATTCTTTTATCAGCCCCGATTTATCAATATAATAATCCCCATTCATTTTTTTGCCATTCTCAACTAATATAATCCGCATTTACATATTTGGTTGCTCTGGCACGTCCCAGCTTTATTATCGATCCTGTTTTTACCATTTTTCCAAGAACAGCCTCCACTGTCGTTGGACTTACATCAGGAAGTATATCACAGATCTCTGATTTGGATACTGGCAATACGCTGTTCAAAACGGTCTGCTCGATCCTTTCTGTCTTACTCAGTCTCTTACCATTCACCGTAGAGAACCGTTTATCAAGTTCTTTATAGCAATGATATAAAACAGACAAAAAATTCTTGATAAATTCAAAATATGAGTTCTCATTTGTGTGCCATCCTATAGACGATTCCTGAAGGGCAGAATAATAATATTCTTTGTCTTCGTTTATCTGTTCTTCTAATGACACATATTTCCCAACATCATATCCACTTTTGTATAAAAGAAAAATGGATAAAAGCCTCGATACTCTTCCATTTCCATCAGAAAACGGATGAATACATAAAAAATCAAGCACCACACATGGAATAAGTAATAACTGATTGATCCTTGGATTATCCCTCGCTTCCATGTACGCCAATATCATCTGCTCCATCGCTTCTTTTGTATCTGCTGCCGGAACCGGAGCAAAACGAATTCTTCGTCTCCTATTCTCATCAATCTCCATAATCAAGTTATCTTCTGACTTATACTTTCCTGACAATTCGTATCCGGCAATTTCTGTCATAACTTTATGAATATGCAGAATCATATTTTCACTCATGGACATCTGTTTATTTGCAGAATGAATTTCATCCAGTGCATCCCTGTATCCTGCAATCTCTCGTTCACTATGGTTTAAAGGCGCACTGTTTTTATTGACAATTTCTTTGATTCTGACATCCGTTGTAATAATTCCTTCTATTGCATTGGAACTTTTTACAGACTGTACCCTGGCTATTTTTTCTAATTCTGTATATACACTTCGGTTTTTTTCTTTTCTCTCGCCTGATATCGCATTAAAGGCAGAAATGGTAGATGTTAAATTTACAATTTCTGCTGGGAGCAGACCCTTGTCCAAAAATGAATAATCAAATATATGCATAGCAAGCCTCCTTATCTGCATATATTCTATCATATTATATGCAGATATCCAATTAGAATCTACATATAATATCATGATGTACCATCTTGTCGTCCTCCCTTTTATTTTCTTCCAACCACTTTAAACTATCACATTTTCTCCCACTCCGGAATCAGTGAATCAACTTTTTCTCTATTAATCTCATAATAATCATCGGTCTCACTATTGACCCATAGATAAAATGCTACTGCGATTTGTTTATCAGAAATATCAAGTGCAGAAAACTTTTCTGTATTTTTCAAAGAACAAATCCGGGTGTATGCATCTTGCTTGTTAATATATTCCGAAAAATTCTCTTCAGCAAATTTCCAGCCATTCATTTTACCTGTACTCCAGGTTCCTGCACACAATTGTAAATACTTAGGCACATTTTCCGGCTGACAAAGTAATCTTTTCATATACTGATCATAAGATTCTTTTTCCAGAAATTTCCACATACTACAAGTATATTCGACTTCTCGCTGATCAAATATATTTCCCGTTTCTGCAATTATCTTTATTCTCTCCAAAAGCGACTTCTCTATTATTGGGATTTCAGAATCGTTGATAAACTGATGCGTGCTATATACACTCTTGCCTATTCTTCCGTGTGCCTCTTCTATTTCCTCAACTAATTCACACAAGATAGATATATTCGATATATCACCACTGCTAATCAGTTCTTTCAGTAACGATAGATTCTTTTCAGCACTATTGTTCTGGAAAATGGAAATCATGGCATTATAACAGATTCTTGCTGGTTTGGGGGCAAATATACTATTTACTTTATATGCTTCTTCTGAAGTCTGGATTTTTATTAAATTATCAAGGAATAGCGCAATTCTATCCTGTGGAATGTCCGGAATATATGCCATCAATTCCTGGATATACTCTGTCAAAAGATTATCTCTCAGCAATTGCTGAAAGTACTCATTTAATTGTTTATCATTATAATCATATATGGTTCCTTTTAACCTTGCCTTACTGACCGTTATCGCTTCCAGTGAAAGATTAAAATACCTTTTTATACGTTCGGCTGACGCAATTCTATCTTTTTTTCTTAATTCTTCATTGGAATCACTGTATCTATTATGTCCACCAGTTTTCCAGGAAAAAACTGGAAATAATGTCTGAATAATATACAGCATTCGACCAGGGGCTTCAGGATAAATTCCGCCAAATAGCTTTTTATAATTTTCTCTGTTTTTGCTTTGTTCAACACCTGTAATTCCACCTGCGGTTTGAATACTTCCTGTTAAATAATCCGTATTGTCATGAATCCATCCAAAGATTTCTGGTGCATATATCTGCAACACCGTAATTGCCAACAAATCGACCGCATCAACTTCATCTTTCATCAAGTTGTATTTGAACTCAAACGCATTTAACACACGATTGACATCTCTGATATTTACAATATACGGAGAAATACATGTCTGAAAAACCATTCCCCAATATTCATGATCTAAATTGTATTGTTCCGCAGACATAATATTAGTCAATCTTTCAAAAAATACCGCATTTACAAGTGTTTTATCCGCTTCCGGTATATCAAAAGGCACCTGAATAATCTTTTCCAGATATTCTTCACCATCACACTTCTGCTCTTCCTGCAAGGCACGCACAACAATCTCCCGGTCAAATGCTAATAGATATATCATATTAGGAAATCCTGCCAGAGAATTCACCAACTGAAAAATTGCTCTTATCTGAGAATTGTTAAGTCGATCAATATCATCTATTACAACAATGATCTTCTGCTTTTGCTTCTTCAGTTTACTGATTATTTTTTGCTTTACTACTTGAATGTCACGATTTCTTTTGACTCTCTCCTCCATATGCTTTCCGAACAACTTAGCCAATATCTTACCTGGCCCCAAATATGGTTTAATTTCTAATAAAAATTGCGCAGCATAGTCCAACAACTTTGAGTAATCAGCCAGTACTTCTCCAATCTCTTCTAATGCCTTATTTCCCTTCTCCGTTTTAAATTTACTTTGCATGACGGCAAAGAACTGACTGATCAATTGCGAGCAATCCGAATAATTCCATGGATCAAATCTGATAATGATTGGTTTCTCATCTTCCATATTGTTTTTTGATATGGCATCTATCTCTTCAATAACCATGTTTAAAATAGATGTTTTTCCAGATCCCCATTTTCCACACAAACTAATTGTAAAATTATCTGTTCTTGTATATTCCAGAATTGCTTTTGCAAGCTGCTTTGAAAATTCTGTTCGATTTAAACAATCATATTCTTTTTTATCAATCGGCTTATCTGAATGAAACATTGGTTATCTTTCCACTCTCCTCATATCGCACCTGTATATTTCCTGCTGGACACTATGCCCTCCGATCTTCTCAGAACGTCAATGTAGGTATTATTGCTTATTCATCATCAAAAACAAATCCACATTTAGGGCATTCATTCTTATATTTACTTGGACCTTCATATTTGCATCTAGGACATGTACAAAAGTATCTATTATTGGAATAGAATTTATACTTTTTATCTAAAATCTTTTTGACTAATGGATATGTGTTTTTGACAAAATTAATATAGTCCTCATCAATAATTTCGCCATGCACACCTCGGTTTGCTATATTAACAATTTCACGAATAAGATCAGATACATTATATTCTATCACTTCATGTCGAAGAAGAAATTGGGTCATCAGAGACACACTTCTGCGATTATCGTATGCAAAAAAATTACATAACGCCAGCAACTGCTTTTCCAAAGACAGTCGTACTTTAAACAAATAAAGATTTTCTTCCGGCACTTTTAAATTAATAGTTTCATTCGGGGAAATCGTACTATCAGCGACGTTCTTTTGTATTTCAGATAATTCATCTCTCGATGGCAATGGCTGACTATTAACATAAACTGTACTTGCCGCTGAATTATCTACTTTCATATGTAAAATCTGATATTTAAGATCACTGATCGACTCTTTCATTTCTGCTCTGTTCTGTTCAATTTCTCTTTTTAACTTAATATTTCCAACTTCAATCTGAGAAAACAGTGGCAGTCCTAAAAGAATAATCCATAAAATAAAAACCAAATTATGAGCATCCAATTCTGTCATCTGATAAATATCATACCTATATCTATATACATAAATTGAACTAATAGTCAACAAAAAGAAATACCAATAATTTTTCTTCGACTTATTTTTCACAAATTCCCACAGCGGCTTCCAATCCATATATATTTTCGCCCTCTCAAAACTTAAATGTATCCTTCAATCTCAACCATTTCTGATCCTTATCTCTCAGAACAAAAAATCTATGAGCAAAGTCTTCCTAAATCAGAAACTGTTTTTTGTTTTCTACAGACAACATGATTCCATACCATTTGCTGAATATTACATTGCGGCACCGTAATATCCACAATAGTCTTTAGTCCTCCTTGAAAAACTCCATTGTTTTTTCAAGTATGCACTAAAAATGACTTTAGTGAAAGGCGAATGGTTTGACCTTTACAAATAAAGATAGCCTTCCCTTGTATCTTATCATACAACCAAAAGGCTATCCAGTCTATTTTCTATTATCTTCTCCCACTCTCCACACTGCCATTCCCAACAATACCGGGAACCAGGAGTAGATCAGGTTCAGATGTTCACTCTCCATCGTACTGCGAAGTAATACAAACAACAACAAAATCAAATACTTCTCATCTTTTCTGCGATATCCGTAAATGATAGAAATCACAAAAAGAATTAATACGATTACAGCAATCACTACACCCAGATGCAGTGTCAGATAACCGAACAGAATATCGAGATAATCATAGATATCCGGATTATAGGGACTACCAAATAAAGATATCCCATGCGCCTCAAAAAATGCTCCTGGTAAACGAAAACGGCTTGTCAAAGTGCTCTGCAAATTATTCCATACCGGTTGATTAAAAAAATACAACCACATAGCTGTTCCAAAAGCTATTAAATCTAATCCTAGTGCCCCGACACATCCAAATGTACACAGCTTATACAAATTCTTCTCTGGTCTCTTCTTCTCAAACCAGGTACAAAACAATTCCACGGACAGGATTCCCAGCATCAAAAGCTCCGCAGTTCGGCTATTGGCTGTCCTGTCAAGAAATAACACCATAGTCAGAACACCCACATAGTCATACCAACGAAATCGTCTGTGTCTGAGATACATCCACTCCAATGCCATAACCGTAAAAGAAAATCCCATCCCATTGGCTGCCTGCCATCCAAAATATGTACGATAGATACCTCTTTCAAAAATAATTGTATTTTCATAGAAGTTTGCAAGTGGCAGTGTGATCAATAGAACCGCACTGACCACTCGCCCAATCAGGTCAATTCTTAAAAATTTGTCAAGGTTGATTTCTCTGCTGCAACATACTCCCAGCATCAATAACAATGGTGTTTTATCCTGAGAATTTTGGAAACTACATATCGCTACACAGCCAAAAGCAATGATCAAAATCCATTCCTTCCAGTTGTTTTTCTGGATACAGAGCTTCACCAATGCCAATGCAACAAATCCCCAGTACAGGAGCAGATAAGGCTTGCCAGATACATCCATCATTGCCCATACAGTTCCAAACAGTTGGAACTCCACAAGGATGGCATACCATAAGTATTCATTGCTTTTCGATATCACATTCTGTTTTTCTATCTGCATTTGTTTAGTTTCTCCCACTCTGTCATTAATATGATTTATAACTTACATCTCTGTCCACATTACCCGAGATGCCACTTACCCGGCCGGTACTGGTATACTGCCACATAGTCACCTTACCTCCGCCAGTATATCCATGTCCTCTGTTAAAATCGCGATATCTGGCGATCCAGACTTCGCAGTCTGACAAAGCATTCATATCCAGGTAATTATTCAGCCAGTTCAGATTTGCATATAGGACAAAACGATACCCTGCACTCTCAATCTCATCTTTAAACGCCCGGACAATTCTTGTTCTGTCACTTTTACTGGTAGCATTCAGAACAGAAGTAGCTTCCATATCCATGGCAATGGGATAATCTAATGTCCTTCCATCCAGTGCTTCTATGATCTTTCTCGCTTCACGCCTGGCACCAGATGCCGTTGTTGCATAACTATAACGATACACACCAACTTTTACACCATTTCGTCGCGCCCTGCGATAGTTATTCTCGAACTGCGTATCCAAGGTTGTAGAATTGCTGCTAGATCCAGTTATAATTCTCAACATTGCAAAGTTGATACCAGAATCAGCTACATCTCCCCAATCAATCTCTCCTTGATATGCTGACACATCAATACCATAAGTAGTTATATTTTCTCCATTTGACCGAACTGTTGCTTCCGTCGTAAATGCCCCCAACACACCTACCACTTTGTATGTATAAGTTGTTGTCCGGTTCAGCTTTTCATCCTTGTATGTAGTCGATGCAACGGTTGCAATCTTGGAATAACTGCCTCCCTGGGAACGATAAATCTCATACTTTTCCACACCTTCTACCTGATTCCAGCTAAGGGTAACTGTCCTGCCACTATTACTTCTTGATGCGGACAATCCAGTCAGAGCATCCAGTCTCGTCTTCCCATATACGACCTTTGAAAAATCCGTTGTATACTTCTGTCGGATTGCTTTCACTTTATAATAATAGGTATGTCCCAACTTTCTATTCTGATGAGTAAATGTCAGATCTGATGTAGTACCAACATATGTAAATTCCCCATTTTCACTATGAGGCGAATAATACACCTCATACTTCTCAGCTCCAGGTACCGCAGGCCATCCGATCTTAATCCTATTATACCGCTGTTCCTGAACCTTCGGAGATGGTGTAACTATAGTCGTCATCTGTGTCACCGGATCTGAATCTTCTCCATAATTCAGGTTGCCATCCTGCTCCACTATTCCGCGAACTTTAAATGTATACTTTTCCCCGCAGATCACATTGGTAACCTGATAAGTCGTTGCTATGGTCGTTGCCACATATTTCCATTCTTCACTGCCTTCAGTCTGATACCAGACCTGATATTTCTGCGCTCCGGCTTTATCCCAGGTCAGCTTTACCATATCGTACCTGGTTACTGTTGCTTTCAGATTTAACACTTTCTGCAATTCCGTATGCCCACTCATGGTATCCGAATCATCACTATATACTCGATTACCATTGTTCAAACGGTAGGCACGTACCATATACGTATACTCTCTTCCTAAACGCAACCCCTCATCTACATAGATACAGTCTGCATCTGCACTAACCTGCCCCAGTTGATTCCACTGATCATCACTCTCAGAACGATAGATTTCATACCCATCTGCGCCAGTCACCTGATTCCAGCTCACCTGCAGGGTCTGATAATCCATACTGTCCACAGAACTCATTTTCACACTTTCCAAAGTTGTTCTCTGCGCTACCGAATCTGACTCTTCTCCAACCAGCTCTTCTCCATCCAGTTCTTCCACTGCACAAATCTTATATTCATATAATGTATCAAACATCAGACCAGTGTCCACATATCGTAAAGTATCTCCTGACTCAATGTTTTTAAGCAGCGAGTATTCCTGATCTCCCTGCTTTCTGTAAATCTTATATCCAGTTGCCCGCTCATTCTTTTCCCATGTCAGAATGATCCGGTTATATCCAGAAGCTGCCGTATACAACGTAACCTTTTCCAACGGCTCCCGCTTTTCCGTTTCTTCCGGATCTTTCGGAGCCGGTTCTTCGCTAATCACATCTTCATCATTCGATGGTACCTCTGTCTCTTCCACCGACTCAGTATCTTTTTCCAATGGCTCTTCCTGAACTATTATCTGCTTTACCGGTTCGTTCACAAGTTCTTCTGCATATGCCGATGCCGGTGTCTCCCACAACAAAATTCCTGCAAGAAATAATGAAGTTATTCTGATTAATGTCTGTCTGTTCATCTCTGCTGCTCCTTACATTATCCTTTATCGCTCATTGAGTGATCTATTTCAATTCTGAGAATTCTGAATCGGTCTCCTTTTCGGTACCCAAATACTCTACGTTTGCTGTCAAATCTGAATTTCATAATTGTCTTTCCATCATATTTTCTTGCGCGAAACCGATCATCTTTCGGTGAAGAAGGTGTATATTTTTTATATTCCAGACCATCATCCCTCCCTATACTTTCCCAAGATTCATGCTTTACAAACTTGTCCAGTGTAGAAATCAGACTATTAAATTCCCACTCATTCAGTCTGTCTGCTCCATATTCTTCTTCAAGGCTCTCACAATCAATCCGAGTATTTCTATATCGAATATTTAAAAGGCTCTGCCTCTCCAGATGTATCTCAGCAGCATGTTTCTCCAGTAAATACTGCGGTGTATGTACAGAATTCACATCGTACCTATGATCGCCACAGAAAATCTTAAGTTCCCGGTCTATGAATGCATCTGACCTGAAGGAAATCAAGGAATCCTCTCTTGTCGCTGCTTCTGCCAACGCAGTGGCCGTCACATTTTCTCCTTCCCAGACAAAATCAAGTGACAGATCATGCGCCGGCTTCTCATCCCACTTAGGTGCATCGTAGATTTCTCTATCCAACTGTATTTTAAATCTTACTAATTCATCCGAAGCGTTCAACAGATTTAAAGCACAAAGTTTCTCAGACGTTGTTATCATACATTCCCCAAAATTCTCTGTCTTATAGAGTCTCGCATCCTTCTGTGCATGTATGATCTTTATACATTCATTATTATGATCCACAGCAGTGCGACAGTTGTCCGGCACGAGAATCTTTGCAACACCGCCAAAGTACTCGTACATGTGGACGTGCGCTGCGATCCAGGATGCCTGTTTCTGATCCATAAAGGCTTCTACGTATGGATACTGACTGTAGGTCATAACACCCACGAAAATCTGGGCAACCAGAATTTCGCCGGTATCTGGGTCGATGATGTGCGCCGGATCGCCTGCCCAGTCGACCTCGACCTGCTCCGCAGGCTTACAGTTGATATGCATAGTAGCGCGGCGCTTCTGCTCATCCTGCTGGATGTAGTAGCAGAACTGAGAGTACATAAGTGGTTCTTCTTTGGAGAGACGGCATTCCTCAAGATACTCCGTCCACAGGAGCTTCTTATTCACTCCGTTTCGAAGAAGCTCTTTGCGGATATGCTCGTAATCGGGCATCCACTTTGAAGTGGCTGGTTTTGCTTTTACTTCAGGAAAAAGCAACTTGCCTAAGACTGGATCACTAAGTTTAGGATCCAGAGGCCAGACAAGATTCTGCTCTCTGGCTGCCTTCAGCACCTTGTTGACAGTTGTCTTGGATGCATTGCAGCTAAGGGCAATGTTGGTTTGGCTGAGATTCAATCCGGCAAGCCGGATGATCTCACGATACTTGGCAATCTGATGACAGTTCATGCGAGCAGGTCAGGGACAGCTCGTGAGGTCAGTAACATGTATGTAAACATTACATCTCTGTACCAGCAAAAATAGAAATGGAAATAAAATTCTTTAATGTTATTTTTCTCTTGCTTTATATATAACAGTCGCAAAATAGCATGTCAAGAGCCATCAGAGATTTCTTTTCTCTTGATTTAGCTTATAACCGATTGAACATAAAAAAACTCCTACACTCTTTCACTTTATTTTCAAGTGTTCTATCTCTATATACTTTTTAGCATCCTTCATAAAACTAGCAACAATCATCACAATAACAACACCGATAGGAAATGCAGCAACAATACTTACAGACTGAAGATTATTCATAGAACTTTCTGCAAACAACAATGCCATCGGAAGTAAAATAAGCAAAATACACCACATAAGCTGAATTGTTTTATTCGGCTGTTCACCATCTTCCAGATTATGATAACTATAGCAGGAAGCAGTCAGTGCAATAGAATCAAACGATGTTGCATAGAAAGCAATCATCGTCAGCAACACAACCACCATAATGACCGGTGCGCACGGCATAGTTTTTATAATACTTACTATCATTCCATAAAGGTCCCCATCAGACAGATACTGTGCAATAAAATCTGCTTTTCCTGTAACCTGCATTCCCATAGAATAGTTACCAAGCACAATAAAGCTTGTCAGTGTTGAGCCAACGCCAAAGACATAACCGCCAAGAATCGTCTGACGTACTGTTCTACCACGGGATATATTTCCGATAAAAAACGGAGCTGCTACACACCACACCATCCAATATGCCCAGTAATAAATCGTCCAATTCTGCGGAAAATTTGATTTGCGAAGCGGATCAGTGAAAGTTGACAAGTCAATAAAGTTTTGAATCATCTTACCCAAAGAAGCAAATCCCGTCTCAACAATATAACGTGTTTCTCCACCAAACAAAAGAACAAAAGCAATCAGACCAAAGAACATATAAATACAAATGTTGGCTAACTTGCTAATTCCTTTAAATCCATGTAGTAATGAATATGTATAAACAACACAAGTAATCAGAAGAATAATAATGTTGATTATAGTACGGCTAATTGCAACATGGAGCAATTCACCAATAATCGTCGCCATCAGCGGTGTTGCAACACTAAATGTAGTTGCAGTACCAGCAAGAAGTGCAAATACAGCCAAAAGATCAATAACTCGGCCAGCCAATCCATCTGTATGCTTTCCTAAAATCGGGCGACAAGCTTCAGAATACTTCTGTCGATTTCTTTTTCTCACATGAAGCATAAAACCAAATGCAACAGCCAACACAAGATAGAACCCCCATGGAATAAAGCTCCAATGGAATAGAGGATATACACCTGCCCAGTCTTGAATATTACCCATTTCTGCAGTGTGTGGATCCGTTGCATACAGTACCCATTCAGCAAAAGAGTAAAACAAAATATCTGCTGCAAGACCACAGGTGAACATCATAGAACCCCATACAAAAAAAGAATACTTAGGTTTCTCATTCGATTCACCGAGAACAATGTTTCCATACTTCGATCCAGCAATATAAAGTGAAACAATAAAGATTCCAAGACCAATAATCAGATAGTATGTTCCGAAAGTGTCACCAAAGAAAAAACGAATCTGGCTCAATACTGCATTTGACTGTTCCGGCACAAAGAAAAAAAGTACGCAGAGTGCTATTACAATCGCCAATGGAACCAGCGTTATCATCCAGTCTATTTTACCATGTTCTTTTTTCGCATTCATTTTAATTTTCCTCCGCATATTTTTCATAGCTTGCATCCAAAGCAATCAGTTCTGATAAATTATCCACTTCAATAATATCCGATGCATTCATTGGACGAATTCCCAACTTAAAATCATTAGGATAGCAAAACATTGCAACATCATCCCAGTATATCTGCCGGTTTTGTTTTTCTTCAAATTCTACTTCTAAAAAGTGTTTCAGCTTCCGGCCATCTTCTGCAGTCCACCTGGAAATACTATACAATTGCCAGCCGCCTTTTCCTCCAGTCCTACTACAAGCGGTTACGATTCCATCTTCTACAGTCTGAAGCCATTCATCCGTTTCGCCATCTGTCCAAACGCTGTTATATCCTGAGCGTTCAAATTCTGGCGACAGAATATCCGAATTATAAATAATCTGATCCCCATCCAATATTATTGTATCTTCCAGGTAGGCACGAGCTACATAGAGAGAGGATATATTGTTGCAAGTACCATAAAATGGATTTTCAATCAGTGTTACCCCACTATACTCTTCTGTCAGTATTTTAAATTGTTCTTTGAGATAACCTATGACAATATATATATCTGTGATTCCATTCGCATGAAGCCCCCGAATAACCGTATCTATCATCCGCACTCCATTGACTTTGATCAATGGCTTGGGCGTCTCCAGCGTAACCGGTTGCATCCTTTTTCCCAATCCAGCAGCCATTATGATAGCTTTTGTAACCTTATGCATTTAAATGTTTCCTCCTAACTCATCTATCACAATTTTATAATATTCCTTGGCATACCGATACTGTCTCAGTGAATATTCTCCAAACTCCACCCCTAGATTTCTCTTATATTCACACCAATTACTCCAGAGTAACCCACATGACGCTATATAACAATAAATCTTAATTCTTGTCTCCTGAGGACATTTACCTTCAAAATAAATATCAATCAACCTGTCTACCTGTTCTCTATCGTATAATGAATAAATGCAGAACATTGCAATATCCACATGCGGATCCTGCATGCCAGCATACTCCCAATCAATTAATCTGATTGTTCCATCTGCCGTAAATAAAAAATTATCCGGAACCGCATCTATATGTGTGAGACAACATTCTTTCTTTTGTGTATCAATATAGCGTTTCAAAATGAATACTTTTTCTCTTGTCGTGTCATAATCTCTGAAAATAGAAGGTTTCCCATCCCAAAGGCTCTCATAAAACTCCAGTTGTTTAAAAATATCAAATACATGCGTCACCTTCAAGTTCTGACTATGGAATTCTCTTAATTTTCCCATACATGCCCGGACATCCGCTTCCTGTGTAGAGTCACACACTCGGGCTCCTTCTAAAAATCTGGTGATTTTATAGCCATTTTGAGGATTCATGTAAACAATATCATCGCAAATACCTTTGCCCTGTAATACGGTGTATACCTCTGCTTCCTCGTTCCTGTTAATCAATTGCGCCGTCCCCTCCCCGGGAATTCGCATAATATATTTTCTATCCCTGCATCGAAATAAAAAGGATCTATTTGTCATTCCTTTTTTCAGCACGGTAATATCTGTGACTTCCGACGGCGAAACCTGTAAAGCAGTTGTAATCGCATTCATCGCATCTGTTTTCAAAGTATTCGAATTTTCATCCAATTCTCTCAATTGCTCATAGGTATTGATTTCCACATAATCCGAATCTCCTACAACCCTGGCCGAAACGATCATCCTGTCTTTATCATACAACGCCTCTTCCCAAAAAGTTTCCTGATATCCTGCTAACTTATCAAGTCTTTCTACCTGCTCCTTTACCCTTTGTGCTTGCTCGCAGCTAAGATAGGCAATACCTATCATCCTATTTCCCATTTCTTCCTTCTCGGTATATACTAGTTGTTGTTTTCTATTTACTCTCACATCACTATGTCTATCCGGTGTGTCGGTTACCATATACCACGAATAGAGTTCGTATTTGTTAAATGGGTTCCTATTGCACCAGATATCACAGGGCATAATATATGTATTTCCTAAGTATGCTGTCGCCAGAAAAAGTGAATGTAAATTGTTTTTCGTTGCATACTCCTCATTCACGATGAGCTTTACCCCATATTCATCTATTAAATACTCAAATTCCTCTTTCAAAAAACCGACAACTATATAAATCTCCGTAATTCCCACTTCATGCAATTGCTTGAGCAACCGTTCAATGAGTATCTCTCCATTCACTTCTATCAAAGCTTTCGGTGTTTGGGTATTAAGCGGAACCATGCGCATTCCAATTCCGGCTGCCAAAATAATAGCACTTTGAGGGGCCGCTTTTTTTATTTTTTCCCTTGCTTTCTCCGTTAATTTACAGTCTTCCTGAATATATCCCTGGTCTATTAGCTTATGCAAAGACTTATTCACTACCCCCAGTGAATAGCCTGTTGTCTCCGCAAGTATTCTCTGATTTACGATAGAGTCCTGCATTATTGCATTTAAAATATCTGCTTCTTGTTTGTTCATATCTCTCCTTTTCGTGAAAATCGCATTTTCCATTTTCGTGAACACGTAGTTTTCAAAAAACTCAGTACTTAACTGAGTTTTTGAAAATTCATTATATAAGAAGTATAAAAAGAGAGCTCATTCTTGTCAAGTATTTCCAATAATACATCTTCTCTACCTACATGGTGTATTTTCCCAATTCCAATTTCATAATCTGATGTGTTTGTCGATCCTTTTCTGGTGGCAATTTTCTATAATCACCATATGCTTTTGTCAGAAAAGCATCATATTCCTTGGGAATGCTAAAACTAACCCCTTCAAAATCTACCATAATCATCTCATCAAACCATATTGCCGGGAAATACCAGTAGTTGTAGCAAGATCCGGCATGAACGCAAATATTTTTCGTCCCCTCATGTTTATTATATAATTTATCTATCCTATTTCTCAAAGTTTTCACGGAATAGCATTTCGCCAATATTTGAATGGGTAAGAATTTTAAATATTTTAGCCTTGTCTCCCCTCTCCAAACCTTGTATCCACCTTTAATCAAAAGCATTTGCGTCAGGAGCTGCATTCTAAACGCTTCGCCTTTTCTAACCAGCTCATTATCAGAAATATAATAGTACGGAAAAATATCTACAAAGATTTCATTATGTTTCGCAGCGGCATTTGCTTTGTTCTCTATATATTCTGTTCCCAAAAGTCTGATCTTTGTAAAAACCAATGGATTATCACGATTCGTATTATAGTTATCTACAAAATACTTTTCACCTAGTTCTGCAGGAGCTACCTCCAAAAATTTGTTATATTCTTCTTTGGGCATTCCAATATCTATATCATCGTCCCAAGGAATAAATCCTTTATGCCGTACTGCACCAAGCATTGATCCTGCATCCAGAAAATACTTAATCTGATATTTCTCACATATTCTTTTGATATCTTCCGCAATCATTAATTGCACTTTTTTTAACTGCTCATGTTCATCAGTTATTTTCCCTTGATTTTCGTTCATATAATCTGGTTGCTTCCTCCTCTATCATTTTGCAACTATGACATATTGAAAAACGGCTTGCTTTTTTCTTTGCGTTCTCAGATATTTCATCTATCTTTCCATTTTCGTAAAGTCGAATCACTTTCTCTATCAAATCACTGATTTCTCCCGAAGTACTTTCTTGGGTCAAGAATCCATCTATCCCATTATCTATTATTTCCGGAATCCCACCCACAGCATTTGCTATACATGGAATCCCGTATGCCATGGCTTCTACCAGCGATATGCCAAACACTTCCTGACACACAGACGGATATACAAATATATCGGTTTGTTCCAAATAATGTGATACATCACTTTGTTGTCCATAAAATGTCACCTTATCACTGAGATTCTTTTTTTCAACTTGCGCTTCAAGTGGGTCCCTACTATCTCCGTCTCCAACAATCGAAAGTTTTGTGTGATATTTATTCGCAATACTTTCAAATGCATCAATTAATAGCTCTACTCCTTTTTCCGGTACCAGTCTTCCTATATATGTGATACTGTAAATACCATTGGATCTAATTTTATTTTCTTTCGCTTTTTCTAATAGTTCCGGAGATATTCCATTATATATTACCCTACATGCAGATTCGTTCAGTCTATATCTGTTTCTGCAACTTTTTCTTCCGGCTTCAGATACAAACCATACTCCATCAGATACATCAAAGCATTTCTGAAATATTGCATCCGATATTCTTAACTTCATCCCCTTGTACTTTATCTGTGACTCATCGTCATAGCATGAATGAACCATAGTAATTCCACATTTATGTGTTACTGTTTTAGTTAAGATATAATATAACTTTAATATCGGATCCCCATGATGCACTATAATAGCATCATATTCCCGTGCATATTTTATCAGTGCGCTGAGTTTTCCAATATTAAATCCTTTTCCATACTCAGCGAGGTTAATAACACTTCTTCCCTCTTTGAGCATCTCTTCATATATACAACCACCTTTTTTTAAAAAGCAAAACGTATGTGATTCTTTTCCGTAACGACTTATATCATAGCATAACCTTTCAATTCCACCGGTTTCGCCACTTGTCAATAAATGTAATATTTTCATTTACAGCTTTTCCCTATAATAATTTCCTAAAATTCATAAAGATTGCTTTAATTTTCTCCGCCACCTAATTATCATCCTTGAATTGCTCTATCATGTTCTTCTCTAATTCCAAAATTTTTTCTCTCTATCTTTCATTTTGTGAAAAGGGATTCCCACATTAATACTCCAAGGTTCTGGATTATGATCTATAAACGAAAATGCTCCGAAGGCACTTCCCTCTTCTAATTTTGTTCCCGGCATAATTACACTAGTAGAGCCAACAATAGCATGTTTTCCTATGTACACAGGTGCACTCGCCACATTTTTATATTTCTCCGACACCATCGGATTAGTCATACTTTCACCGGAGTAGTCGTCACTTATACTATATACACTTATTCTAGAAGATAAATTTGCAAAACTGCTAATATATATTCCATCCTTCCCACCATAAAGTGCACTGTATGCAGCAATATGTACATAATTTTCAATTTCGATTTTCCCACTTAATATGCAAAAATCATCTATCCTTACATGATTTCCTATTGTTATCGTATTGGGACTATAGATGCTGGCTTTACGACTTATATAAACTTCTTTACCTACTTTTTTTAGTCCGAGTTTCATCAACTCATCAATTGAATAAAAACTAGTCAATGCTTTATTTCCTTTTCTGCGTGTAAAGTATATTGTATTTTTCCTTATAATGCATTACTACTATTAAGGATAATTTGGCAAATCTTATCTACTTCCTCCAACGTTAGATCTGCATATAGCGGTAGCGTGAGGACTCTATGGCTAATATGTCTGGCGACAGGGGTTGCATTTACATCAAATTGTCCATGAAAACATTCAAAGGTATTCGTTAAAGGATAAAAATATTTTCTTGCCCCTATCCCATATTGTGATAATATCTCTTTTACTTCGTTACGACTTGCCCCAAATTTCTTTTCATCAAATATTACCGGAAAATATGCATAATTGCTTTCAACTCCTTCTTGTATCTGATTCAATTGAATACCAACCACATCACTTAGATGATTTCTATATCTTTCGGCAATTATCTTCCTTTTTGCTATCTCCTCGTCTATATGTCTTAGATTGCACAATCCCATAGCCGCGCAAAATTCATTCATTTTGGCATTAGCGCCAATTCCATCAACAACCTCTTCATTTCTAATGCCAAAGTTTTTTAATCTATATAATTTTTCGCCAAACTTTTCATCCGTATAGCATACCCCACCACCTTCTATCGTATTGAAAACCTTAGTTGCATGAAAGCTAAAACAAGATATATCTCCAAATTTTCCAACTCCTTTTCCATGATACTTTTCACCAAAAGCATGCGCTGCATCATAAATTACTTTAAGCTCATATTTTTTAGCAATTTTTTCTATTTCTTCAATATTACATATATTGCCATACACATGTACCGGCATAATGGCTACCGTTTTATCTGTTATCAGTTTTTCTATTTTGTCTGTATCAATCGTAAAATCATCCGGATTGATGTCACAAAATACAGGTGTTAATCCATTTCGCACAATTGCATGTGTAGTAGACGCAAAAGTAAAAGGAGTCGTAATAACTTCCCCACTAGTTAATCCAAGTGCTTGAAGGGACAATTCCAATGCCATATGTCCATTAGTAAGTAGTTCGATATTATTAACTCCTAAATAATTCATCAATTCCTTCTGTAGCCGCTGATGCTTCTCTCCCATATTTGTAAGCCAATGGCTGTCCCAAATATCCCTAATTTCATCTACATATTCATCCAAAGCAGGCATAGACGAACGGGTCACTAGAATTTTCTTTTCCATGTTTTTTCTCTCTACACTTTCTTATTTATTTTATCTCAAATACACTCGTACTTATTAGACTCAATTGTTTTCATTTTGTAATTAATTTACAAAATTTCTTCTTTTTCAATCACAAAATTTGCTATCTAAAGATAGCATACACAATCATCGCTTTAATATAGATTCGATATTCAAAGGATTTTTTATCATACTTATGTGATAATAGTTTTAAGCTTTGCGGCAATGTATTACCTGTTATTTCACGTACGCTAGTACTTTTACAAAATTTTTTAAATTCCTCCAAAGGATACATTTTATAGTCTTTGACAGCATTAAATAGACTGTTAATGCATCTCCACGTTAAATAATACTCTGCTTCTGTCTTACACCCCACTTGTTGTCCTAAAAGCATCACACGAGAAAATGCATCAATAAATCCTTTAATATTGTCTACTCTACACTTAGCCACTTCTGAAGTCGTAGATTGTCTATAATAATATCCTTTGGTTCCGACAAAAACTGCTTTATTGATTTTTGATAGCAAAGCTGCTTCTGGATATATATCCGCAGGAAATTTGTTAACAAAACATATTTTGCTATCTATAAAGAATTCTTTTTTATATACCTTATTCCACCTAAATCCCTCAATATCCAAAGATGTAAGAAATCTTTTAAAAGTGTCCCTTCCATATAATATTTCGCCCGTTTTCAATTCTGGAGAATACCAAGGTAATATATTTCCTTTTTCATCAATATACGTATATGAACTTATAGCACAGTCTGCTTCTGTTTTTTCTAAATAGCTTATCATTTGTTCAAAAAAATCCAATGCCAATTCATCATCATGATCTACAAATCCTATATATTTTCCACTTGCTTTTTGAATAAATTCGTTCATTTTTTCAATAGAATGACCATTTTCTCCTGTTTCCAAAATAATTCTTGTGTCTTTCTCGCTATACCATTGACATATACTAAAAGAATTGTCTTGAGACCCATCATTATAAATATAAATTTCAACATCTCTATATGATTGATTTATTACACTGTCTAAACACTTTTCTATATATTTTTCGCCATTGTAAACCGGAATGTAAATTGATAATTTAGGCATTTTCTCCATCCCCGAACTTATTTTTCAGTTCTAGTCACCAACCACCACTTCAAGTGGTGGTTTGATATTAGCCCTCCTAATGGCTATGTTACTGCTCATCCCGAAGGGTGGTGTCGCAAGCGTTAATACTGGCCCACTTACAATGCGGTACCTCGTGAGTCTTCTTTTCTAGACTCTTCTGCTTGCTCTTTTATATACTTTTGTACGGCTTCATCCGCAATATTGCCAATTGTCTCCACATAATATCCTTGCCCAAAATGCTTTATCCAATTTGCTCTGGATGTCTGTTATATATCATCAATGTACTCTTTCCTTTTAGATACCCCATAAATTTTGATATACTCAATTTGGGTGAAGTTGCCACACTTAGATGTACATGATCAATACAAACTGCTCCAGCTATTATTTCAGCATCCTTATACTTGCATAGCGTAGAAAGTATTTCTCTGACATCATTTCTCAATTGTCCGTATAAAATCCTCTTTCTGTATTTTGGAATAAAAACTATATGATACTGGCATTTCCATTTTGTATGTGATAAACTTCTATTGTCCATTTGGACCGCCTCCTATTTTGAGATTGGCTTGCGACACCATTCTCATTTTATCATAGGAGACTTTTTTATAGCATCCTCTACGTTTCCACTTATTCTATTCTCCCCAGCTTAGCTGGGAGATTAGACTTTTCATTTATTCTTCCGGGATCAATGTAATAATATCCTTTATTGACATACACATAGCATCCGCTTCTTTTGCCCTATGATTTTTAAGAATTGCTTTTGCTGCCATCTGCATTGCAGGAAATCCACTTCGCATAAGTTGATTCGCATAAATTACCACATTCACGCCACGACTCTTAAACTCTTCCTCTGTAACCATATTAAATGAAGTAGGCACAACAACAATGGGGGTTATAGAATCCTTGCTTCTAAACGACTCAACAAACTCAAAAATTTCGGAAGGATCTTTTTTTCTTGAGTGAATCATAATAGCATCTGCACCGGCTTCTGTAAATGCAAAAGCTCTCATAAGAGCATCTTCCATTCCTTTTTCAAGAATTAATGATTCAATCCGGGCACAAATCATAAAATCAGCTGTTTTCTGAGCCTTTTTTCCAGCTCTTATTTTTTCCGAAAAGTTTTCAATTAAGTCTTGAGTCTGCTCAACTTCTGTTCCAAACAAAGAATTTTTTTTGAGCCCTGTTTTATCCTCAATTATGACCATGGAAACTCCCATTCGTTCAAGAGTTCTTACTGTATATACAAAATGCTCTGTTATACCTCCTGTATCTGCATCAAAAATAATCGGTTTCGTTGTAACCTCCATTACTTCATTCACATGTCGAAATCTTGAAGTCATATCAACCAGTTCTATGTCCGGTTTTCCCTCAGCTGTAGAATCGCACAGTGAAGATGACCAGATTGCATCAAACTGATGAGCTCCCCCATTATCAGATTCCACCGTTTTCTCACAGATCAATCCTGTAATTCCATCATGCGCTTCCATCGCCGTAATCAAACCCTTTACCGAAAGCATTCTTTTCAGTCTAGAACGCCTTACATCTGGCAGTGATGCCTCTGATCGTGCTCTTCTTTCTATCTCATCATACTTTTCATTTTTTGAATAAGGATATTCTACCAATTGTCCCCCATAGGTGGCAAGTATTTGACATACCTCATCACGTAGATGTTTTTGAAATCCCTCTTTCCAATCATCTCCATGTACTACTATATCAGGTTTCAGCTCTTCCAAAATGGCTTTATAGGACAATGTCTTTTGTTCTACTACACTGGACACTCCTACAATGTTTTCAAACATAATTTTTCTTTCTTCAAATGGAAGAAGCGGAAATCTTTTGTATGATGCCACAGCTTCATCCGACATCACACCAATAATCAGTTTCCCTAATTTCTCAGCCTTTCGAATTATTTCAATATGTCCTGAATGAATCATATCTGTTGAAAAACACATATAAACAATTTTTTCATCTGTCATTAGTCCAAATCTCCTATTATTCTCTATATCTAAATTCTATAATATGTTATTTTAGTTACAGTTTCAATTTTCGATCTATTCGGTACAAACGATGGATTCGGTTTTCTCCATTCTTCACCATAAAACGCAACCATGATAGGCTCATAATTTTCAGGTATCTGCACCACAATATCATTACATTTTTTTAGAATCAAAGAATTTACTTGAGGTGCCTGACAAATCCAATACTGATATAACTCTTCTTTTGCATTCCCGTAATATTTATTAGGTATCTCATACCCTCCATAGAGACATTCTTCTATACCTGTCCCTTTTTGTTTTAGAGAAAAATCACAAAGCACTCCCTTCTTCTTATATGATTGGGCTATTATCTCTCCCTCTCTCTCTACCGTTCTATACTTATGAAATCCAACTGCTTTCATATCCTTTTCGAAATTTTCCCAAGAAAACATCTGCGATTCTAATATAATAAAATCCAAATCATCATCCCATGGAATTAACTTATTATCTCTAACTATTCCCAATAAAGTACCATAGTAACAGGAAACAGCATAATTTCTAGCAAATGCCATCTTAAATATGTCATCAAGCACTTCATATCCATGTTTGTCATACGCTTTTTTCTTCCTTTTCTCTGCTTTTACATTTCTATTCACTCGATAAGTATGCCATATATTATACAAGTGTGGAAATCTGCTTTTTACTTTTTCTTTGTTCATCATTATCGTCTCCTCTTAATCCGGTGCATAAAATTTTCTAATATTATCTTCTGTCCCTTCCATTCCCTTCATGAAAGCATCATAATATTTTGCCAAATGTCCTACATCCCAGCATGTATATCCCTGTTCAGCCAATTCAGCTGCCATAACCTTTCCTGCCATTCCTAATATAAAAACAATTATTGGATTATCGACCTTTTGTTCTTGAATTTCTTTCATGATTCTGTCATGCTCTGTCCAGGCATTTTTTGCCGGTCCATATATATATATCTTATTTTGGGCTAATTCAAATATATCATACTGTAATTTTTCTAATACCCCTATCCCACTTACAATAATTATATTTTTATTTACAAAAGCATTTCTCCATTTTTCATATCGCCTAATATTCATGGGATCTTCATGTTTTCCAAATTGATATCCTGTTAAAGTAGCATCAATATAAGTAATTTCAGGATTCAATATTTTCTTATAATATTGCCTATAGTCATATGCATACCTCCTATAAAAATCCGAGTAATTTCGCACGTAGCCGGGAATATAATAATTTCTATTAATTCCAACAAGCAAATTTTCTTTCTTTTCAGACAAAATTTTTCTAAGACCATCCGCTAAATCTCTATCATAATTTTGAAAGGGTTGATCCATTCCCATCATAATTTTCACTTCACCATCACTCGTTCTAACAAATGATTTTCTTGTTTCTAATATTAAATCCAGTGACTTCTCCCCATCGAGAATTTTAGGTTTCACCGTTCCACCATCTATAAGATCATACTCATATTGAACATCGTCAAGAATTTTATTTGTCAAATATACAATATCTTTTTCTCGTTGATCCCATAGACTATTCTTGGATAAATAATTTAAATTTCTTAATAAATTTTTAATTTTTCCCATGCTAACCGTTTATCCTCTCTCTTAATACCTATTTTAAGTAACTTGAATTACATTATAAAATACTTTATCATATACAGTTTAACTATTAAACCAAACTCGTTTGGCCAGTATTTTCTCATATGGCACAGCTAATTGAATTTAAACAATGCCTCTGCCCCACTTGCATTTAAATCATACGCACTATACATGCTTATAACTAAATCCGGCTCTGTTTCTTCAATTATAGACATAACTAACAGTAAAAACTGTCCCACTCCACTTTCAAGATAAAAAACTGCACTCATAATGAGCAAAAAAGCATTTTTTAACCAAGTTGGTTGGTTTCTTAAAAACCAATTACCAGCAATGGTAATCGGTAAAAATATAAATAAAAATATGCCTGATGCAAAAACCATTTTATCATTGCATGATATTTAAAAGTTAATTATCACACGTCTCCTTTTAATATTGTTGTAATTACTATGTAAGTACTCTGTCAATTCTCATTGTTAACGATTGCTCTATATATTCCAAAAAAATAAAGATAGATTTTCCACTGTATTCTGTGTTTGAGTTTCAAATTACTTTTTATATCTCTGTAGCTTATTTTCATTGCGTATTCTTTCAAAACATTATAATCATTTTTCACTTCCTCATAATTTTCCGCCATCAACATACGTTGAAACAATTGCCTATATATAGCAATTTTATAAATTACTAAATGATTCTTTACGTTTTTAACATTGTAGCTATTGCCATTATCCTGTTCTATTATAGTTGCCATCTTTTCTATCACATCTATATTACACAAAATTGAACTGTTATATTTTCCTCCCGTCATCTGGCTCTCTCTATGATCATATGTATATCCTATATAGGGGATGGTTCCATAACGCTTGCATTTTAAAATGGCTTCACAATTAAAAAGAGTATCCTCTCCATAAGGACATGGTTCTGCAAAAGTAATGTTCTGTATAATAGATTTTTTATATAATTTGTCCCATACAACAGTTCTTACACCGTCACAATATGAAAACATATTGCATAAAGCATCTTCCCCTGTAAAAACTGTCACTCCATTTGGATTAATCCTTTCTTTAGAAATATCGCCATCATATATTTCTCTAATTGACGCTGACACAATATCTAGATCATTTTGTTTTTGCGCTTTGTGTAATTCCATATAGGTATCTTTTTCAATATAATCGTCCGCGTCTAAAAATGTAATAAATTCTCCTGAAGCTAATTTTATTCCTACATTTCTGGCAGATGCTGCTCCACCATTTTGTTTTGATATAACCTTAACTCTACTGTCATTCTTTGCTATTTCATTTGCTATAGACAATGTTCTATCCTGAGAGCCATCATCAACAACAATAACTTCAACATTTGTATAGCTTTGTTCAATGACAGAATTTAAGCATCTTTCTACTGTTTTCTCTGCATTGTATGCTGGAATAATTACTGATATTTTTCCGTTCTTTTTTTCTTTATTCTTGTCTAACTTTCTGATTTCTGAAGCCATCATCTAGCCTTCCGCTCCTATGCATATCCAATTTTCTTGATATATATCGTTATACAATCCGCTCTCATTGTTTCGCCATTTATCAGGAGCTACAACTATTTTATCCAGACTATCATTTAAATACTGTCCCCACCAGAAAAAACTACTATTTGATATAACTTGATATTTACATAAGCTCAATAAGTGCAACATTTCCCATGGTTTTAGATTTCCAGACACCGAAGAAGTAATATATGTTTTATCTAAATCACACGAGATATTTGTCTCAGTCCATTCTATATCATCCGTAAAAAAAAATACCTTCAAGTTAGTTGCCTTACTCTCCAATTTCTTTTTTAATATTTCTACTCCGATCTCATAATATTTAGGTGTACAAACATCACAATAATTTTTATTTTCAGCAGAAACAAAATCACCTCTCCTTACCCCTACTGCAATGGCTGTATGTTGTAAAATGTCCTCAGCAATTTTTTTTGCACAATCACTATTCATTTCAACGCTAAAATCATCTCTAATAATATCATTAATACTGTCAAAGAAACGCGGAGATTCATAAAAACCCATAACCAGTTTATTCTTAAACATACTTTTATATCGAAATTGATGATAACCTATGGTGTACATATAAATCCCAAATATTTCTAATATATTAGAGTATCTGTCTTCCAATGCTCTAACATCGTTCCATGTGTGGATACGTGTTCTTTTTTTAAAGTATATGTATAGTACACTTCTTTGTATTAAATTTAACTTTCTTTTCTCTATATGAACATTATTTGAACACTTAAAGTATTCCATGTAATTTATCCATGTTTCATCATTGAATTCAAAATTGGAGAAATCAAATGCTATACCTTGCCCTGGATCCTTGCTTTGTAATTTTCTTGCCATAGCATATGAAAACATTTGGTTTCCCATCCGTCCTAATATTTCTACATATATCATAGTTAGTCGCCTTCCAAATAATTTTATGTTTTATTCTTTCTTATCAAATTCTTCCATTTACTTTTCGCCCACAAAATATTATTCCAATTCAAAGCAATAATTGTAAGTACACCGATTCCTGCCACACAAATATTTTGAATACTGATAATTGTGACTGCTTGTATACAAAGTACACTATACATAAATAATGCTTTTTTCCATTTTATCCTCACATTGCTACTTTTCATGCCTTCATAGCAATTTAATATCCATGAAATCAAAAATGTAAAAACTGTTGCTATTGCAGCCCCCATTGCATCGTTTGTTACAATTATCAAAATATAATTTAATATTGAGTTTGATAAAGCAGCTATTATTGAAATAACCATAGCTTTCTTAGTCTTCTTATATATTGACAAAAAATTCCCCATCAGTCCACTTGCACTGCTCAAGACAACGGATATAATAAGTAACGGTACATAGCGCCATGCATCATAAAAATCATTTGAATACAATATTCTTGCCAAAGGACAAGTTATGGCTATTAGTATTGCCCCTCCAAAGCAAAACAAAAAATTATAAACATCATACACTTTTGCTATATATTCACGACCCTCATTCGTTTTATAAGAATCATATAACGTATATATCCAGGCTTGACGAAACACATTATCTATAGCCTGTAAAATGGTAGGAATTTTATACGCTACAGAATATATACCATTCATGGATGCTCCACATAATAACGTAACAAAATATCGGTCCGAAGACGAAACTATCCACCATGATAATCCAGAAAATATTGTAGGGACGCTAAACTGTAGCATATCTTTTCTCAAAGTCCTATATGCTGTTACATCTCTACTTCTAGGCGTTGATATAGTTTTCAAATTGCAACTAATTAAAAGAATAATATTGAAGAAATACCCTGCTGCCGATGAAATTAGGAATCCATATAATCCCTTCTTCAATACTACAATAAACAAAATATTACTCAATATGCTGACCAATGAACTTCCAACACCGCAGATTGTTACTAATTTCATTTTCTCAATTCCGCGAGTATAGCTCATATTTATGTCTGACAATACAGACGATCCAGCAATTATATATATATATAATAAATATGATGCATTTACATGAAACAAATAATGCGTTCCAATCAATCCAAGTAAAAATATAAGCATACCTATAAGATATGTTTGAACAGCAATCCAAATAGGTCGTCTATCATCCTTATTTTCTATGGTAAATCGAATAACAGCACTAGGAGTAGATAGTGCAATAAAAGGTGCAAGCAAACTTGCGGTGCTAATAATAACATCTGAAATACCATATTCTTCCGTTGTTAAATAAGAGGTATATAGTGGAACCAAAAAAAAGCTAAATACCTTTGGCATAAAATATACCAAGAACATTAAAATAATATTTTTCGCCAATTTTACATTTTTAGAGTTCTGCATTCAATACTTTGCATGATAATTAGAAAGTAAATTACCACACATTTCCTTTCTTTTCATATCCTGCTTAAATTTCCTAAATTGTTTTATTGCATTTCATCCTATTTTAATTATTTTAGGAACATTTATAGAATTTGTGCCACCTTGTCTTGGTTTAAATGTGATTTTCTTAAAAGTAAGCTTTTCATTATATTTAGCAAAATATGTTGTAAACATAATATTGGGAATATTATAATTTTCCGGCATATTGTCAATATACTTTGCTACAACTGAGCTTTTCATCAGTCGAAAAGGTGCATTTGCATCCGGCACCTTCACACCAAAATAGCATCTCAGTAAAAAGCAGACCACATGCTCTACGAATGCACGACTTTTTCCACATATCGTTTATTACTTATCATTTTTCAACCTTAATTCTATGCAATCATCTAATTTGCTGATATATCTTTCTAACTTACTATTTTGCGCTGCCTGATCCACTATTTTATCAATCAGTATACAGATCAACAGCACTACAACAGACAGTATAGTCGAAACCATTATATATAAAACAGGTCTTATTGTATACTGATTTATGGGGAGCCAGTCCGTCCAAAGGGAATATAATACCAACGGATGTGCTGATATCAAGTATCCGGCAAGACAATTTTCAGCCAAAAAATTAGCTGTTTTATTTTTTATATTTTTTCCCGAAGCCTTAACAAAAACGCAAAACAGGCATACACTTTGCACTAACACAGTAACAGAATTATAAGCATAAAAATTTCCTCTGGAAGTCACTCCACCGGCAATATTCCATCTTACTATCAAATAATTAGAAGCAAAAATAGCGATGCTTGTCAAAACATATATTCCCAGATACTCCCATGTCGGTTTCTCCATGATTTTTTGTTTATTTTTTCTAATCCAATAACCAATGATATACATCACACAAGCCCAGATAACTCCATATCCTTGCGTTTGATCAAGAGTATATTGGACTTTGATAAATGTCTGATGCAAGCAAAAGAAAGTTACCAAAATACCAATTAGTATGTTAAGCTGCATGGTTTTCAGTTGTTCCAAACCCTTTGCAATAAATGGTATCAACAATGCACCTACTATATATGTCTGCATATACCAATACTTTTTTGTCAAGATCGGAAGAAAATATCCAATGCAATCTTTTATCGAAAAAGAATGTACTATTATACTATACAGGATATAAATAATACCGGAATAGAATATCGTTTTCAGCCAAAGAAAAACGATCCTGCCAAAACGATAATGCGCACTGTTCATAAAATATCCAGTTAAAAGAAAAAACAAATTTACCGCGCAGACAGTAAAAGCCCCAATTCCCCATCCAATACAGTCTAAAGCTCCCAAATAGGGTTGTTGGTTCTTAGCTGTAGCCATTACACAATGCCCCAAAATAATCATCAACATAGCAAACAATCTCATGATTTCAAATGCACTATTTCGTTCTCTCATCCCTACTGTCCTCTTTCGTTTTGCCTTTGATGTTCTTTACAATTTTCCTGAGTAATCCCTTTTACCGAATATTTTCTCAGACTTCATCTGCTCTCTAATATCTGCATCCACAATTTCTTCCCCTGTCTTTCCTTGCAATTGTTCCATGCTTGCCACACTTAGTCCATTATTCACCATTGCGTGCAAATCACAAGTACTGCATTTATCCAATGCTTCCTTAGTAACTTTTCCATCTCGGTAATCTCTGACTATTTTATTTTCATACATACTGTACGGATGTTTTGTAAACAATGCTTTCAACTTATGCACGGCCACCCAGGCTGCAGGTCGCCATATATATTTGTGCATTGCCGGTGATACCGAACCAATCATCCAGCAATTCCGATCACAGCGTCTTACTTTTTTCCTCACTGTTTCCGCCTGTTCGCTGTTCCACAGTTCTGTCCAGCTCTGTTTATTCAGATTTCCCATTACTTCTTTATCCTTTGTTCCATTACATGGCATAACATCCCCATAAGGATCAATAAAGAAAGTATCAAAACTCATATCACAAGGCAACAATCTCTTCTGCCCGTAAATATAATTGATCAGTCCATGATTGAAATAGGCACGAAACCACTTTTTAGGACTATTACTTCGAAGTAATTCATTGATCAAATTTTCAAAGTTTTTTGCGACCATAGGACGGTCCTTAATAATATTTTTTGCTTCCACAAAATAAAAGCTATTATGAAGTGATGCCGTAGCGAATTCCATTTCCATTTCATCCGAGATTTTGTAAAGCGGTACCAGATCCGATGCATTCTTGTCCTGTACGGTCATTCCGAATCCGACATCCTTCATTCCCATCTTTCTCAGGGTTTTCAGTGTCTGATAGCCCTTTTGGTATCCATCTGCCAGTCCTCTGATTTCATTATTCGTCTGCTCAAGTCCTTCTATTGAGATACGGATTCCGATATTAGGAAATTCCTTACACAGATCCACAATTCTGTCTGTGAAAAAGCCGTTGGTAGATATCACGATTCTATCACTTTTTTTATATATTTCTCTTACGATTTCCTTCAGGTCTGTTCGGATAAAAGGCTCTCCGCCAGTGATGTTGGTAAAGTACATCTTAGGAAGCTTCTGGATTGTTTCAATAGATATTTCCTCTTCCGGTTTTGATGGTGCCTTATATCGGTTGCACATGGTACATCTTGCATTACAACGATAGGTTACAATTACTGTTCCATTGAGTTTTTTCTCTGACATTATACTTCTCCGTTATATATCTTTATCAATTTACTATAATACTGATCCACCGTATCAAACTGAACTTGGGAACAATTCTCTGACATTTCACTTACTTTCGCTTCTTCATTCCACAATTCACGAATGCAGCTGACAAGTTCCTCTACATTGCCGCTTTCGAATAACATACCCGTCCTTTGGTTCTGGATCAGTTCCGGAATGCCACCAATAGCAGCTCCGATCACCGGTGTCCCATACATCTGGCTTTCCATGACTGAAAACGGACAATTTTCATACCACTCTGACGGATATATGGTAAAACTGGCCTGTCTTATTAAAATTTCTAATTTTTCTCCAGTCTGAAATCCTACATTTTCAATATTATTTACGGAGTTCAGTTCCGTTTCCATCGAACCGGTTCCTGCAAATATAAATCTTACTTCCGGGAGTGCTTTACATGCTTTTATAAGAGTACCGATTCCCTTTTCTTCTGAAAACCTTCCAAAATAGAGGCAATACTTATCGCTCATGTTCATTGAAGTGGTGTCCTCTTTTTCTATAGTTACTGCATCTATAAAATTATGCAGAGCAATAGTTCTCCCCTGCAATACTTTACTTTTATCCAGTTTGCTTTTCATAAATTCCGAGCAGCAGATGATCGTATCTATATTTTTGTATGTAGCCTTCCTATTCCAAAATGTGGCTTCCAGACATCCAATCATGCTTTTTGCTTTGGAACCATGGATGCAATTTCCCCTTACACAATTATAGTAATGCCCACCCAGACATTTTTCACAATTTTCATGTGAACGATAATTGTTCATCATATGATTGGGACATACCAGTTGGTAGTCGTGTGCTGTATAAATGATCCGGCACTTATGTCCGGTCTGTCGACTCCACTTTTTGATTTCCAGAATAATGCTTGGAGTAAGCTGATAATTAAAGTTATTCAAATGGCATACATCCGGCTTGAAATCATCCAGAATCAATCGTATTTTTTTCCTAGCTTCCAAAGAATAGATCGTTTTTATCGGATATAGGATCTTAGACATCTTTAATCCCTTGTGGAAATCCATATCCGAAGTATACGCATTCATGTTGTTACCAACGCATCTTCCGGTATGCTCCATACCAAAATACTGCACCTCATGACCATGCTCTTCTAGTGCTTTTCCTAATTTAAATATATAAGTTTCACTACCGCCATTGGGATATAGGAACTTATTTATCATTAATATTTTCATTAATTGCAACCCTTTTACTATATCTTACTCGAGTAGTATTCTCACTTACAGTAAAGTTTTAATGTTTTTTGTGTTATTTCACTCCAATTATACTTCGCACAGATATATTCTGCCACACCAGCTTTATATACATGTACTATATCGAAGTTATCTGCCAGTTTTTGAAGACATTCTGCCAAAGCAATCTCGCTGTTGGTTTGAAAGGAGATTCCATGGTCACCGATCACATCTGTATTCTCCGGAATATCCGATACTAGACAGCAATTTCCATAGCTCATGGCTTCCAATAAGCTTAACGGCATTCCTTCCAATTCACTTGGAAGCACATATACATATGCATTACTATATAATTCTTCCAGTTCCCTCCCCTGAACAAAACCGGTGAAAAGAATTCTCTCATCACCTTCAGCCAGCTGATGCAGGTATTGCACATACTCATCTGAATCACTGCTTCCGCCAGCAATTACCAGTTTTTTGTCTGTTGTAATCTTTTTATAGGCTTCTATGAGCAGATGGATTCCCTTCTCCTTTGTAAGTCTCGACAATGCCAGAAAATATCCATCTGTTTCCAGACCATACTTTTCCTTGATCTCATCATTGGTCTTAACTTCCGGTCGTTCCACGCCGTTAGGAATCAGTACCGTATTCCTGCCATAGGTATTCTTGAAGTATTCCTGCACTCCTCTGCTCAATACAATGATTTCATCCGCATGCCTGACCATCATTTTTTCTCCGTAACGGATAAATTTACCTCCCAGGGTATCTTTCCAGCGAGGTCTCAAGTAATCTATTCCATGGCAGGTACAAATGACTCTTTTTCCAAAAAGCTGCGGCATCCAGCAAAAAGCTGCCGGTCCTTCCGCATGAATATGAACTACATCATAATTTCCAAAGGTAGCCTTTATCGTAGCAAAAAAGGCAGCAGTAACCGCTGCAAGCCCTTTTTTGTCTATGGTCGGAACACTCTGTATTTTTACCTTCTGATATTCTTCACCGATTTCTTCATCATATTCTGCTCCACTTACGTGGTGGCCTCTACGATTAATTACCGTAACATCGTATCCCATCGCTGCCATTCTGGTAGTCAATTCTTCTACTACAATTTCTACGCCACCCTCACGGCTGGGCATTCTTTTCTGTCCGAAATGTACAATCTTCAATTTTTTATCTGGCAAAGCACTTCTCTTCATTTACTTTCCTATAAAAATTATATATTGTTCCAACAAAACATCTGTATCATTGAGTTGCTATAGTTCTATAAGATCGGTACATTATACCACCTTTTTCTTATATACACAAGAAACCCGTCTTTGAGTTTCCATTTTGCAAACATTCTGCAAATGATTATTTTACATTATATTATATCAAAATTATTCAAATACTCAACATCATCCAACACCGGTATCCGATCCACATTCTCCCATTTGATAATAATTGGTTTCATAACCCAGGGCAGATATTTCTTGCATATATCCTCTCTGACCAACGCAGTACCTCCATAACCAATAAACGCCGCTACATCTTCTCCACTGTTCAGCACCAGGATATCATCTTCCGTACCATCTTCCAAGATTCTCTCCGGATTCACCGGCATCAATTCCCTGATATCATCTTTTTCATCCGTAAAACCGGTCCACATGGTCATTCCGCGTAATCCATACTCTCCATCCCATGATTCTCCAAGTGTAATATAATAATAATCTGCGTCCTTATCTATTGTATATTCTGTTTTTGCCCGATTATAATTTCCCCAGAAATCTGTTCGGAAACGTAGATTCTTTTTCTTTGAGGCTCTGGTTCTTGCTACCACTCCATTCAATTTTTCCTTACCTATAAAATAGTCTGCCGAAAAACCAAACAAATCTACCAGTTGGGTCAAAACCCGCATATCTGGTGTCGCCTCTCCTGATTCGTATCGCTGCAATGTACGTTTACTCACATCCAAAATCTCAGCTAACTGCTCTAATGTCATATTTGCATAAATTCTCAGTTCTTTTATCTGTCTTCCTATTATTTCTTTCTCCATTACTACATTGCCCCTTTCAGAAATGTACTTCTTATATTTAGGATTATATACCCACATCTGCATTTCTAAAATAGACAATTTTGTCCACCTGAGTTTACGATTTTACCTCGCACCGCTTCCTCTGAATACAACACCAATCGTCTTGAAGATGATCTTCACATCGAGAAACAGTGACCAGTTATCAATATATTCCAGATCAAGCTTCACCACATCATCAAAGTCTGTGATGTCACTTCTGCCGCTGATCTGCCAGAGGCCTGTGATACCCGGGCGGAAGCTGATCCTTCGTTTTTGTGAATAGTTATACTGTTCGTACTCGTCCACAGTCGGCGGCCGGGTTCCCACAAGGCTCATATCGCCTTTCAGTACATTCCAGAACTGTGGCAGTTCATCAATGCTGGTCTTGCGAATGAAGGCTCCTACTTTCGTGATACGGGGATCATTCTCCATCTTGAACATCAGCCCATGCATCTCGTTCTGCTTCATCAGTTCTTTCTTCCGTTCCTCTGCATCTGCATACATGGAGCGAAATTTGTAGAAGTCAAAGATTCGTCCGTTGACTCCCACCCGCTTCTGCTTAAAGATCAACGGTCCCGGAGATTCCAGCAATAAAAATGGTGCCAGTACGATTCCGACTATCAGAGTAATTGCCAGACCTGCCAGTGCTCCCACAATATCCATCAGACGCTTCAGCACCACCATTCGGTAGTCGAACAAGCGACTGGTAAATGCGACTACATGATATTGTTCCAGGTTGTCGATCCGCTTTTCTCCTGATAATCCCAGATCAAACAGATCCAGATTCAATGCCACCACGACACCCATTTTTTCAAATTCCAGAATCATTTTCTTCAGAAAATCTTCCTGCTTCTGAATGGCATCCACATGGATAAAGACTTCGTCCACCACATGGGTTGTCGCATAATCCAGATATGCCTCTTCCTCGCAGGACAACATCGGAATCTCCTGTTCCGTAAGGAATTGCTTCGTACCTTCCTGCGGTTCTCCCAGCACAACTGCTCCAACCACATGCCACAGGGTTTCCTTGGAACGCTGGAACCGCTTTACAATGAATTCCAGCTGTTTACCATCTGACACGATCAGCAGGCTCTTTTCTTTTCCCTTCCGCCATCCAAATACGCGGCTCCAGTTGCGGATCACCAGATGCATGATCCAGACAAGAATGGTATTGCACACAAAGAAATATCCCATCACCAGACGGGAAGTGAATATATCCGCTTTCATGCTGAAGCTTAAAAGTGTGCTTGCTGCAATCATGATCACATTATATTTCACCGAGAAGAATAGTTCTTTATAACGTCCTCTTCGAAAAAATCCATCGTATGCTTTCAGAAAATAAAATGCTGCCACATGCAATACCAATAATACACTGATCAGTCGATCCATCTCTTCTGCAGCCATCAGAGTATGAAAAGTCCTGTACCGCAGCAAGCCCGCAATCACAAGGCTTACAAGTACCATCACAGCATCCGCCAGGCAGATACATATTTCCATTAATTGATTTCGTTTTCTATACATAATGCCCTCTGCATATTTATCAGTTTTCGTAAAATAAGACACTCTCATTATAGCAATGAAAGTGCCTTATTGCAATTGGCAAATATGGTCTCTATGGTCGATAGAATGTCTCAGTCTTCAATCCTGACAATATATTTGTCCACTTAGAAGCTCCGCTTCTGACATAACGGGCATACTGGTTGACAGTCGCATTCGTCAGTGCATCCGGATCATCCATATGTTTCACAACACTGTATGCTTTTTTTGCCGGATGGTTCTTTGCACTCCAGTTATAGCGAAGTCCCAGCGTCATGATGCCTTCTGCGGAATCATCAAGGTATGCCCGGTTCATGATCGCATCTACTTTTGTATTGGCAGATGCGATATAGAATTCGTAAGCAGTCGCTGCTGCCTGGGAATTCTCTTGATTGCTGTCGGCTGCAATATATCCCTGTTCTCCCAGGATTACACGGATTCCACCAGTCGGGTCTGGATTGCCATCGTCATCCGTATTTTTGATGCCATATCTGCTCTCTATCTTCTTCAGGTAATTGGTCAGCACCCACAGGTTGTTCATGGAAATATACGATGTATATTCGGATCCTGAAGTGCTGCTCCAGTCGTTCCAGAAATCATTTCGACACAGCGGATTGGAGTAAGGATGATAGTCCACATGCCATTCCATCTGAGGTTCTGTTGCATGCATATAATAAGCAAAGCGGTCCAGATACTCTTTTCCCGGATGTCCGTCACTGGTCCATGCAGTCCAGGTATGATCCAGCGAAATAAAGACTCTGGCATTACTGTCCGATTTTTTCACCGCCTGATACAGCACCTGAAAAGCTCTCGCATAGTTGTCCGCACATTCCTGCGTCGAGACATTTCCGGCATAGTTCCATGCCTTGCAGGCATTCACCTCATTGCCAAGTACCCAGTTACTTACACGGAAATTCCGCGGACTCTTGCTGCCGTCTCCTTCGAACCAACCGCCTTCGTCAGTTCCTCTGGTTCCTCCCAGAGACTCTGTGATATAGCTGAACAGTGCTTCCAATGTAGCTCTCGCTGATGCCTCTGACATATTTAATGCATAGTCATTCTTGCCTGCCACTCTTCCGGCCGGATAGATCAGATACTGAAGTTCCGGATCCCATTTCATCAGAAGATCGACCGTTACATTTTTGGTCCAGTTACCATATTTGGTCGGATCTTTCAGTTTGGTAGGATCATTTTCATCCGGTTCCAGATCTTTGGTATCCACCCGTCGGTTCAGTTCATAGATTGTCTTCCGGTATTTCACCATATCCTGGAAATAGTAGGTCTTTCCCTTGTAAGTGTATGGTCGATAGCTGGCAGAGCCAAATCTTCTCACATTGGTACTGGTTTTGATCAGTTCATTCAGATTGATGTTGATCAGAACTGCATTCACTCCAAGATCCTTGGTATCTGTGTCTTCCACACCCTGCATTCCTTTTTTGGAATCTACTTTTCCCTGATAGAAGCCAAAGTAACTTTTCGTTGTCTCTGCATATTTACCCGGATTGGCCACGTACATGCTGTTGCTGGTGATCTGCTGATATCCGGTGTTGTTTTCCGCCGGAACCGCAAGCACGTACTTGCTCATCACGTTGCTTCTGCGGTGTGCATCTGCAGGGAATGTGGCAGTCAGTATCTTGTTCTCTGTATTGATCGTCGCTTTTGCCCAGACATTTTTACCATCCGCTCCCGGAACCTGCATGTAGATCTGCGTTACATCCATAAGGTTTGCAAATTTTCCGTTGTCTGCCGCAGTTATCTGAACAGTCACTGTCCCGGCTTCCTTATCATAGGCTGTCATGGTACAGCCGGTTAACTTCAGTCTGTCGCTTGTTGGATAGGTTACTTTCAGATCCAGTACGATCTGGCCTTTATAATTTCCTTTTCCATCCAGAGTTACCTTATTGGTTCCGATCCTGATCTCGTCATCATAGGAAACTGTATAATCCCGGTTCACCTGCAGATGTTTTCCATGGTAGGTCAGATTCACGCTTGCGTTTGTCACCTGCCAGTATGTGCAAGTAGAAATACTTCCCACGGAAGCTCGGTTAATATCTACCTGCTGAATCTCAAAGGTTCTGGTCTGCGATCCGGTGTAAGCTCCGCGCCCCTGAATCGTAACAGTGGCCGGGGTGCCATCTGTATCTGCCATTCGATTGTTTGCATAGGAGATTGAGTAGTCTACGCCCGCCTGCAGGAGTTCTCCATCCAGTGTCACAAAGGTAGCCGGTGTAAGATTGGAGCCTGTATACAAGGTCTCGTAATATTCCAGTGTATAATCTACCAGCGCATTGTCATTCAGATGGATTCGCTTCAAGATCTCTGTTCTGCTTCCACCATAATTTCCCTGACCGATAATCTCAGCACTTATCTCATCTTCCGTCTCTGTGTAGGAAATGGTATAGTCCGTTCCTTCTTCAAGGGTCTTCTCACCGTCCATAATGGTCGCCTGCAACGGCTCTGCTGCATCAGAAGCACTGTTCTCCAGTGTAACTGTGATATCTGCCTCTATCTCTTTGGGGGTGATTGTAAAGTTCTGCGTATACATGCCGGAATATCCGCTTCCGGTGATTCCATACACAATGACAGATGCCGCTCCGGCATTTATATTCTCTTCATAAGATACCCGGTAATCTGATCCTTCTGTCAAAGCTTTTCCAGTGCTGGCATCCATCAATGTAATCTTCGGGCAGATAGCTTCTCCGGTGTAAATGTAGGGGCCTTGATCAAGTTCACAGATTACCGAAGGAGTCATTCTGTTTTCGACGATTTCAAAATTGACAATCCTGCTTCCCGTATAATTGCCAGTTCCCTTAATGACCATGTAAGCCTTACCCATCTTCTCATTGTCATACCAGGCAACAGTGTAGTCCGTGCCCTTGCTCAGAGTCTGAACATTTCCTGTCTGACCGTCCCCAGCCACTGTTGTCATTGTAACCTTCGGCTCCGGTGTACAAGGCATTCCATCATAGTTGATCTTTCCATTCTGCGGAAGCGTCACAACCACTGATTCGTCATTGATATCCATAGGAACGATTCGGAACTGAATAGTTCGCTCTCCTGCATAACCACTTCCTTCCACGGCAGTCAGATGGACTGATGCGGTTCCCACATTGGTATTGTTCTTATATTCTATTGTGTAGTCTGTTCCTGCTTTCAGTTCTGTTCCTTTTAATCCAAGCAAATTGGATAACAGATCTTCGCCTGAATCTGTCACTGTGATCTCCGGTATCAACGGCTGTCCACTGTAAGTCTGGTCTTTCACAGAAGAGACATTCATACGCCCCAGCAGTCTGTCTTTCGTGACCTTGAAGGACAGTTTTACGGTTCCCTGATAATTTTTCTGACCTTCTACTACCAGTTTATAATTTCCTGGTTCTCTGACCTGCATGGTCTCATTATCTTCGCCGTCCTCATAGTGAATGGTATAATCCACGCCCCGGTTCAGTTGTTTTCCATTTACAATAACCTTTGTGGGCGCTGCCGCAATCAGTCTGCCTGTATAATACCAGGTTCCTGCAAAGGAAATATCTTCCTTATGGATCAGAATCCGTGGGATCGCATAATTTCTTCTGACTTCACCTGTATAATTTCCTTTTCCGCGAACGATCACAGTTCCGGTTCTCTGATCGATACTTTTCGTGTACGTCACCGTATAATCTGTCTTTTTCTTCAGAACATTTCCGTTCCATGTCACCTGCACGGTCGGGCGGACGCCTGCGGATACATTGGTCAGATCCAGATCAATATCCACAAGATCCATATTGGTCTTGCTGATGGAAAATGTAGTTGTCATTGTTCCGGTATAATTTCCCAGACCTGTGATCTTCAGCTTTGCAGTTCCGGTAGTCTGGTTCGCCTCATAAGACAGTCTATAATCTACGTCTTCTGTCAGCACCACATCTCCCAGCTTCAATATAGGTGCCGGTGTGATCGGGCTTCCTGTGTAATTGTAAGAAGAACTGATGCCCTGGATCGATACCTGGGAAATATTACGCGGTACGATCATGAATGGAATCTGGATCCTTCCCGTATAGCCCTTTCCCTCTACGGCATCCACCGTCATCAACGCAGTTCCAACATTTACATTTTCCTCATAACGGACGGTATAATGCGTTCCTTCCTTCAGAACTGCTTTGGTCTTTGGATTGATAAGCTTCACGCCCGGACAGATCTCCATCCCGGTGTAAGTCTGCATGGGAATTACGCTGACTGTCACATCAGACAATGCCCTGTCTTTGGTCACTTTCACTGGCAGTTCAATGGTTCCTGTATAATCATTGATTCCTTTCAGGATCATTGTGTAGCTGCCTGCATCTTTGACATATGCTGTCATAGTTCCGCTGGCATCTGTATATTCCGCCCGGTAATCTCTTCCCTTTAGAAGGAAGGTCCCATTCACAGCCACTGCATAGGGTTCTACATTTACAGCTTCCCCGGTCCATGCATACAAAGATGTATAATCAATGTTTGCATTTCCGGCTTCATAGGCCTCTCCCATATCCGCCGGGAGAATCTGGAATGTAAGCTCCCTCTCCCCTGAATATAATCCAATACCGGCTACTTTGATTCTACCCGTTCCTGCGTGCAGATTGGAAGAATATTCTACGGTATAATCGGCTCTTTCTTCCAGTGTATAAGTCTCATTCTGAATCGCAAATTCCGTTTTAACAGCTTTTCCCGTAAATGTCACCGGATCAAGTCCGCTCACAGTCAGCTGGCTGATGTCTCCAGGCCGGATCACATAGATCGTTCTGGTCACTTCTCCGGTGTAATCACCTGTACCTTTGATCACAACCGTATAGCTGCCTGCTTCCTGAATGGCAGTTACTGCCTCTCCTGCTGCATCTTTATAGATAACTGTATAATCGGTATCTTTCCGCAGTTTATTTCCCGTCTCCGGCTCTGTGACTGATAACTGCGGATCAATGGCACTGCCTGTATAATTATAAGATTCTGTCAGAGAAATATTCAGATCCTCCACGGATCTTACCACATGTACGGACAGCTCCTTGCTTCCAGTGTAATCGCCGATTCCTGCAATTATTATTTTATAGTATCCTATATTTTTGATTTCGGATACTTCTGTTCCTGATGGGTTATGATAAAAAACTGTATAGTCTGTACCTGCTTTCAACAGTTTCTCTGTATCAGCCTCACGAACAGTAATCTCCGGTGTGATTGCCGAACCTGCGTACATCTGCTCCGAATCTGTTGTAATATCCAGACTGCTCAGATCTCTTGTCACATGTATGGTCTTAACGATCTTTCCTGTATAACTTCCCATACCTGTGAACACCAGCTCATAGGTTCCTGCATTCTGAATCTCGTCAATATCCTCTCCCGCAGCATTTCTATATGCTACGGTATAATCTGTATTTTCTTCCAGATCTGTACCGTCATACTTCACTGTAAACACCGGTGTGATGGCAGATCCTGTCCACGGATATTTTTCTGTCCAGGTAATACTCATGTCTGTAAGTGGTGTCTTCTGAACATATTCGTATGCATTTTCTGAAAGAGTTGGATATACAAATGTAAAATCCGAATCGGTATAGGTCAGAACGCTCTCTGCAATATGTTCTTCGCCTACATTTCCAGATGCTCCAAATCCTTTTGTCTGACTTCCCGCCAGAAAATAGGTATCATATATATTCATGCCCTGATCATCCCATGTGGCATCTACCAGATACCACTGGTCATCTTCCATCTGCACATAGTTCCACATATGGGCACCTTTACTGTCTCCGATGCCTCCCATTCCGCTCACAAGCACACAGGGAATCCCCACTTTATCACACAGGACTTTGAGGGCCTTTGCATAACCCTCGCATACCACTTTCTTTCCTTTGTCCTTGTACCCAATAAATGCCGGAACTGATGTATGCGCATACAAATACTGACTTAAGTTGGATTTATCTGCTCCTGCTGCTTCATTGTCATAAGACAGTTCCTCACACAGATAATCATGAAAATACTTTACCAGCTTGTAGCGGTCATCTCCCGCCGCTTCCCGAGCCTGTTCCACAATCTGGGCAACAGCTTCCTGGTAAGCTCTGAGCGTCTCATCTCCTGTGGTTCCTGTGGAACAGTTTTCATAATATTGATCTCCATCTCCGATTTCATAGTCAATTTCGGAGACTCTGCCATCTCCAGATGCGTTTTCATAGGTACAGATTCCCATTGATACACCATAAGCCCAATAAAGTTGTGGGTAGTCCTGCTTCATAGCCCACCATGCTTCGTTCGCCGTCATGACGGCTCTTTCATATACTTGCTGGTAAGTCGCGGGTGTATATGGGAGCTGGGTTTTCAGGGGAATCTCAACTATCAGCGGTGCAAAGGGTTCTTCCCCATAATAGCCATCATCCATCAGTTTTTTTTTCAGTGTCTGATACAGTTCTATTGCGACCGGATCACTCAACTGTTCTCCAAAGGAACCGTTCCACTCAGTGTCTGTCTCACTCAGAAGTGCAAACTCCGAGAATCCATCGATTGCAACCAGATCCGGTTCAGCTTCAACAACTTCATAGATTGTTTTCATCTTCTGTTCTGTATCAGATTCCTTGTCAGTCTTCTCCGCTGCTTCTACTTCAGTCGTTTTCTGCTTTTCAGCTTCTGTTTCGTCTGTCTCGTCCACGTCCTCCGTCAGCGTGCTGTTCTCTTCTCCATCCGTATTATTTTTCACGCCTGCCTGCACGGTATTCGTATCATTTTCCACGTCTGTCTGCGCGATGTTCGTATCAATACCTGCCTCTCCTTCTTCCGTCTTATACGGAGTGGCTGCCGTCGCATACACGGGCTGTACCTGACTGATCATCATGGATGCCGCCAGCATCAATGCCAGTATTCTTCTGGATCTCACTCGTATTTCCTCCTCTTGTCTTCTGTTCTATTCTATGCTTTCTGTCATTTTGCTGTATATCTGTAAATGGATCTTAATCATTCGGCAGATCCACTTACAGATATGCAGGCGGCTTTGTTATCCGCCGCCTGCAGACTGTATTTCATTTACATTTAAAGGATCATATTCCATGTCAGGTTATTGGTTCTGGCAGGCTTTAACATCATTACTTTTGCTCCATCTGGCACGGTTCCCATTCCAGAGATATGGGCACCTGACTCAGCATCATATCTGCTGTACTTCGGTGCAAATATTTCATTTGCCTGCTCCTGCGTCACCTTCGGAGCCTGCAGAAGAACCATTCCATTGACAAGCTGTGCCTTGGAATTTCTTGCATATTCTGTCAGGCAGATAATGATCGGTGCATGGACTGCCACATTCTCAGATGTTGCAGTTTTGTCAAAGGAATCCGTCTTTGAAACTGCTCCGGTGATCACGATCTGTGATACGTTGCTCCTGTTCTTCCGGCCGATAATCTGATTATCCATGGTCTCCAGTTTCACCTGATTCATTCTTACTGCACCAGTTACCGTATTTTTCACCCACATGCCTGCATCGATCACGCCAAGGTGCATGGTCGTTGTACCTGTGGATGTGTAATTTCTGGTTTTCACATAACCATTGATCTGTGCATCTTTTACCGCCACATTTCCTGCGGTCACATTCAGTGTCACACCTTCATTCAGCTTCAGGCTGCTGATTCCACTGATTCCTTTTGGAACAGAGAGAATCGCCTCTTTGGATCTGACCTGCACAACGGTGCTTCCGACTTTATGATCAAACTTGTCAGACAGCTTCAGATCCACGGTTCCAAATCCTGTGATCTGTTCCGCAGGCTGAGTCTGCATGTTGTTAACATAATAAAAATTATCTCCGTTGCTCCAGTTGGTGGTCATCTCCCAGGTCAGTATGCTCTTGGTGCCACCACTGATTCTTGACGGTATCGCTGACAGATATGCGTATGTGTTGCCCTGATTTGCTTTATATTCAAAGTTTCCACTTTCCAGCATATTTTTCATGGTCAGATCATAATTACCGGCATTTAAGGTGTATGCACGGTTTTCATACCATACGGTCTTTCCACTTGCTTTTCTAAGTACTCCGATCAGTCCGATCCGGTCAAATTCCGTCGGGCAGCGGAGCGTGATCGCTGTACCGGTAAAGAACACATACCGTCCATGGTCATCATTGGATTTCACGGTCAGTTTTGCTGCCTGTGCAGGCATGGTCAGTGTTCCGATCGTACCATTGTCCCCTGCATTCTCTGTCAGCATGATGGTGTATGTTCTCGCCTTCTTTGCGATCACATCGATCTCTTTGACTGCCTGTGCCCAGTTCATAAAGGACGCTTCATAAACCGATGTTCCATCTTCCTGCGCAGTCACAATGATGGGAAGTCCGCCATTGTTGACTGCATATTTAGATTCTGCCAGATACATGCCTTTCTCATATTTCCACAGGGGCAGGTTCTTCGCATAGGAAGTATCTGAATCCTCCACCAGCAGAGTCACATCCGCAAGAGATGCCTTCGGGATCACTGCCAGTTTTACATTTTCTGTTGGTTTTCCATTTACTCCAAGCTCATAATCCTTCATGTCATTCATGCCAAATGCATGGGTATCTTCCAGCTTCCCATTGATCTTCTTCTGATCATAGACCATCATCTGAATACTGGTCGGTACTGTGATCTCCCCGTTGATGACCAACTGGGTTCTGGATATCTTGTTCGCAGGTCTTGCTGTCCGATAGGTTGTCAGCTTCAGAGCTGCATCATCTGCATGCTTGGTCAGGTCTGTGAAAGTCATGACTTTTTCGCCGGTCACTGCTGCATCATTGGAAGCTGCCGTCAGTGTAGTCGCCGTCAGATTACCCTTTACATGCAGTTCTCCCGCAAGGCTCAGGGTCTTCGCAGATACTGCTCCATTCACCGTCACATCTGCGCCTGCCGGGATCACAATCTGTCCCTGCGGTGCTGTAATTGATGTATAGGTATCGCTCTTTTTCGGCAAGGTCAATGTCCATCTGGTATTGCTCATGGAGATGGTCGGTGCCTGCTCTTTTGCAGTCTGCCATTTTCCACCACTGACTGTTCCTGCTACCAGCTTCACACCGTCAAATGTCGTGTCACATCTCGGTGTAACCGCACCGGTAAACTTCAGTGTCGGTACAGCACTTGTACTATCGCTCTTGATGGTAACTGCTTTTGCATAAGTCGGCAGTGTCAGTGAACCATATGCCGGTGCCTGATTGCCGTCCTGTGCCGTCTTCACCAGCGGCTGTCCATTTTCCCGTTCCGCATTGGCAGTCAGGATCGTCATGGTATATGCATCATAATCTGCTGCTTTCACACCGGTTCCTGCACGGTTGATCATGGTAACTGCCTGTGAAAATGTCTTCGCATAGGTTGTTGCGTCAGACTTTTCATCACTCTCACGGGTGATCTCTACTGCCATCTCACGCTTGTCACCGTTCTTCACATTGTAGTTCAGATCCTTGTAGCTGATGAGATTTGCTAATACATCATCCGATGCTGTCTGATAATAGTGCGCACGGAAAATACCAGCGTCCGCCTTCGGTGCTGCCAGAAGCGAGATATCTTTATAAGTCTCAGTCGGATCGGCCGAAGAGCCTCCCCGGTACAATGCTGCTGATGTGAGTGTTCCTATTTTATATGCATTCAGCACATCCGCCTGCGTGGTCGTATCCTTCATTACTTTGATCCAGATCCGCCGGTCCTTACCTGTGGATGCCGAACCGTTCACTGTAAAGGCAGATTTGCCAGTCTTCGCATCTACTCTGCGGGTTCCGATGTAGCTTCCCTTATTCTTCATCCACGATGTCAGACTTGTACTGATTGTAGTCGCTCCCCATGCATTCCAGGTAGATGCTTTTGCATCCGTATCTTTCATCGTAACTGCATTCACACTAACAGTTCCCAGTGTTGCCAGATCTGTTCCATTGAGAAGATCCAGATCATTTACATACTGCATGGTGCCCAGTACACCAATCTTGCATCCATCCATGGTCAGGGTACTTACATTCCGGACGCCAGTGACAGAAGCAAACAATGTCTGTGCATTTTTAAAGGAACAGTTCTCCAGTGTCACACGAGATACGGAGGTCTTCTTTCCGTCCACTGTCATGGTTGATGCGGACATGGTCAGTGCCGGGTTTGCCACATTCACTTTATTATTCTTAATCACTACCGGATCAAAGACAAAATTTTCAAATGTAACGATGCCTGCCGGTTTCATTCCGTCTGCTGCCAGGAATCTGACCTCTGATCTCTGGATCTTATTGGTGTAGACTACACTTGCCGCCTTATTTGCTTTCGGAAGCACCAGCGAGCTGGCAGCCGTAGCATCTGTAATGCAGGTATCTGTCAATTCGGTCGGAACCTTAACCGTATATGTATCCGTCAGTGCTGCCAGATTCGCGATCTCCGTCGCCGCCTGGTTCAGATCCAGACAGGTCGTAGATTCATCGGCATGATCAAGTTCCACCTCATACGATTTAAGGCTGTCTGTTCCCAGATATACACCGCCTGCATATTTCACCAGATGATATTTTGTGTTGTCAGTATTGTTATATCCCACCTTAAAATGTGACAGATATTCTTTCGGAATGTCCGCCAGTTTCTTCGTTGCCGGAACGGTGAGCTTCACATTGCTATCGCCTGTACGATTATAAATAAGTTCGTAATCGGTTGCATCTATCAGACGCGGATCTTCTTCTGTACTATCATTCTCATGAACTGCCAGTATGATCTTGCCTTCATCAGCGCCTGCTGGTTTGCCGTTTTCATCAACTCCAGCATATACGCCGCCTGTAAGTGTAAACTGGGAGTTATCCAGACCCTTTTTCTCCACGGTTCTCCAGGTTCCGATCATCGGTGGATTGGTAAGCTGGTTTGTATAGACGATATCGCCGATCTTCATGGCAGCTTTTCCGTACAGCTCTGCTCCTGCGTGTAATACAAGTGTCTGCACACTCAATGCCCCTGCTGCCTGAACAGCAACATTTTTACGGATATAAACGGTTCCGTTTGTGATTGCCAGCTTACCGGTCAGATCATAACGAGTATTCTCATCGCCATCGAACTCATACTCTGCCGTCTTGGAACCGGCTCCTGTGATACTTCCGATTGATGCATCGACTCCGCTGACAACAACGGTATCCATCGTAAAGCTATAACTTCCCACTGCAATGTCTCTGGAAATACCATAAGCTTTTTTCACACCTTTTACTGTTTTCACAGCGGTTGGTGCCAGCATAATTCCCCTGAACACTGTATTGGAGCGTAAGGAAATGTTGTTATTATAATAGATCCGATCACTATTGACATCACATGCTGTGATTTCCACTGTTGCTTTTGTTGACGGCAGTGTCAGATTTACCGGCTGTACTGCTTCTCCCAGGTTCTTACACAACACAATACTGATGGTCTCACTTGCAAGGTTGCTGCTCTTATAAGCATTGACTGCTGCCACTGCATCTGCCCAGGTCACATAATAACCAAGCAGTTCTTCGTCCTCCACATATACAGCCGCCTGTACTTCATCTGCATAATAGATATTTACATAGCCGCTCTTGTCGCGGAAGAAGATATAACCAGTTTTCTTTCCGGTCTCATATGGATTCTCATTTCCTGCTTTCAGATTCTCGCTATCCGGTACGAAGAGACTGATATCCGCCTTCGGTGCAACCAGGAAACGTCTGCACGCGGTCTTCTGTGCCGCTGTAAATGTATCGCCCATCACTGCCAGCGTCGGAACAGTTCCATCGCTGTTCAGCACCTTGACCCTAATCGTTGAACCATCTTTACTTGCTACGTTTCCTTTGATGGTCAGGTAAGGTGTCAGATCTGCGGCACTCTTGCGGATGGTGGTCAGTGCATTCTTGGATCCTGTATAGGCCAGATCTTTATTGAATGTAAATACGCCATCTGCTTCTACCTGAGAATCTGTCATGGTCACATTGCCATTGACTGTCACGGATGCTGCTTTGAGCTGTGCATTTCTAAGTGTCAGATCTTTCACTACTGTAAACGCGCCATCTGTGTAGATCCAGTTGCCTTTTCTGTCTTTACCGGTCACATATTTCTCTACATAGAGCTTTCCATTTGCGTCTTCATCATTTGTGTTTTTATCTGTGTTCAGATCCACATAAGTGAATCCTGTCACAGAACCATAGATCAGGTTGCCCTCAGTTGCTCCTGTATTTTCTTCACTGCGGTTTCCGACTGTCTTAAGTGTCTTTCCGGTAACTGCTGTCAGCTTCAGAGTTGCCGCATTGTTTCCTTTGAGGATCAGCGGCGAATTGAAGGTCACATTGTCACCCAGATTCAGGGTATATGCACCTGCCACAGTCAGTGTAATCGGTTTTACGCATGTCTTCGGATCTCCGTCAAATATAACATTAGTCCAGGTTCCATTTACCCTGACTTTGCTGTTCAGATTTACATTTTTCAGAGTGAGTCCTGTGTTGGCAGTGATATTTCCCTGATAGTAAATGTTCTTTGCATCACCTTCGGATGTCACAATGACATTGGCTGCAGCATTTCTTCCCGGAAGCAGCAGACTGATCGGTGCTGTCTTCTCTGCTTTTGCACTTCCCAGATCGGTCTTCAGAGTGATCGTATACTCTGTATTCTTCGCATTGCTGTTGCCTGCTGCCTGATTATTGATCTCCGTCACTGCATCCGCCCAGGTCAGACACGGGGTCTGCTGGTCTGCCTTCGTACCATCACTGTCAGTGGTCTTGTATGTCAGCTCGATGGCGTAGTCCGTGGTGCTCATATAGTTAATATAACCGCCAGACTTATAGAGCATGCCCTTCTGCACATCACTGTCTGTTGTATTCAGGACAATCTTGGCTGCTGCTGTTTTCTTCGCCAGCACAAGCGGAATATTCTTATAGACAGTCTCCTGATTGTCATTGACCGTCTTATAAGTGCTGCCCCATACATAGCCAGCCAGAGGTGCTTCTTCATTCGACCGATCCTTAAATAGTACTTCCTGTGCCGTCAATGTGGTTCCTGTCTTCACCATTTCTACCACTGACAGCTTCAGCGGATCTCCCTTGACCGTTCCATTGATGATAAAGTTCGGTGTCACACGGGTGATCTCTTTGTCTGTACTCCTTGTGTTTCTTGTCAGCGTCACAGATGCCTGTACGGAACAATCACCCTTTGTGATTACATCCGTCACAGTCAGCTTACCGTCTACTTCCAGTAATGCAGTTTCTCTTTCTTTGACATTATTGGCAAGCTCCAGATTAGTTGCGGTCACATTGCCTGTTACATACAATCCCGCACTATGATCGCTCTGAACTTTCAGTACGCTCAGTCCACTGATGCTTCCATTTACGGTAAAATTACAGGTTGTACTTGTTTCGTCTTCATTCTTTCCAGTTTTAGATACGGAATTCCGTACAGTTACCTGACCTTTTCCGTTTCCAGTGATTCCAGTGATCTTATTCCCTGTCGGAATATAACAACTATCCAGTTCCAGTTCATAATTCTTTACCTTGATACTTCCACCGGAAGTCTGTGGTACAAGATCAAGCTCCACAAACGTGGTATTGCTGTTCAGCTCAATCAGATTCTTAAAACTGAATTTTATTGAACTCTCTGTCTCATTTACTACATACAGCCGGTGAACTTTTGTAGGGAATCCAAGGTTCTCATTCACATTTGTCGCACTGTCCTTCAAAATGGAAATCACATAATCAGCCGTCGGATCATTCAAAAACTGAATCTGGCCGAAGGCTTCTTTGACAGTTCCAAAATAACCATAGATATTGCCTTTCTCATTATAAGAACCATAATTCAGTGCAACCGAAGGTGCGGCCGTTCTTGCGATAATAACCCACTCACCAGATTTTTCTGTCCACTGCTTCTCACCCTTCTCGTTCTCTGTTACGAACCAGGATGCCGGTGCATTTTTGGCACTCAACAGTTGGTGATCTGCGGTCTTCGTATTGTAGATTCCCTCAGTATCAACAGTAATCGCACAGGAGAGATAATACGCTTTCTCTCCCTCTGCCTCATGATAATCCCCGTCACTATCAACCTTTTCGGTCACATACAACATGGAATCTGTATTTTCTCCCGGATAGGAGACCTTGTTATCCTCTCCGTTGGTGATTACATTGGCCAGTGTGATCTTACCGGAGGTCATCTGATTGTTATTATTTCTGACGCCCACAGTCTTTAACCATGCTGCATCATTCATTGTCAGCTTTGTTGCGGTCACGTTACTGGTAACCTGCAGGGTCGGAGTATGATCCGGCTTACCAGACAGAATCAGATGTGCAATGCCGCTGACAGAGCCTCTGGCTTCCACCCACGCACTGGCCTCAGACGGAAGTACTGTGCTATCTCCTGTTACAATCTGCCATACCGAATTGGCGGATCCTGTTACATTGGTAAATACACCGCCGGAATTTTCCAGATAGAATGTATTCCGGTTCAATGCAACGCTCGCTGGAGCTGCACCTTCTTTTGCTGTTGCTTTCGGCGTCAACCAGAAATTCTGGAATGTCACATTGGTTGGAAGGCTTACATTTCCATACCAGGTCAGTGTACACAGTTCAGCGCCTGAACGCTGCTCATAAGAGAAGTCCAGACTTGCGGCTTTGGACGGAATGGTAAATGTTCCATCGATCGTCACTGTGTCGTCCAGTACCTGGATCTCATACTCATTTTTCGCATCATTGATGTTGTTGATAGCTGCTACTACCTGCTGCCAGTTTGCATATTCTCCGATCCGCGATCCTTCTTTAATTCCCTTCTGGGTAACTGCAAACAGTGCTTTCGCAATCAGGAGTTGTTTGCCATTCTGCTGCAGCATGAAATCATACTCTTCTCTTGCTGCATCCGAGTTATCTCCATCCCGAAGTTCTGCTGTGACATTGAACATCTCCAGCGGGAATCCACTGGTCATGCTGGTGTTAAATGCCACCTGCTTAAGCAGTGCATCTGCCGTCTTGTCCGGCTCATGGATCTTCACGGTACAGCGGCTCTCTTCATCTGCCTGTACCGGTGTTCCATTGATCGTCAGTGTATCACTTAAAGACTTCTGGATCACAGGCGTTCCTGCTATCCGCAGTCCATAGAGTACAACCGTTCCCGGCTGATCGGTCTCACCTTCACCCATATACTGTGAGTCCACTACAAATAAGGATTCGTCATTCAGCCATACTGCATCGCCATTTACTGATGCATAATTATGTACATGGAAGACTGCCTGGTCATCATTTACCAGCTTCTTCAGCCGTTTTACTGTGGATATGGTAACGGATGCCGTACCATCTTTCGTCGGATACCCTCCATTATATAAGGTACCTGCTGTCATGTTCAGGGTATCGATTTTTACCTGTCCGCCGTCATTGTAAATGGTCTCATAACCGCTGATGGCATCTTTTGCAACAGCTTTCGTTACATTCCATGTGGTTACATCTACAGCTGCGCCTGACTCCACCTTGACACTTCCACCCTGCTGCACAAGTGTCGGAATCGTTACCTTGCCATCAAAGGAGGTGCTTCCGCTGTTGAGGGTCAGCTTCTTGAACTGTACTTCCAGTTTATCACCAGAGATGTAGGTTCCTGCCTCAGTTGAGCCTCTGCTCACCAGAGATGCCACATTCAATGTAGCCTCAGACATGTCAAATACGGCATTCTCTGTCTTCTGATGTTTGTCTTCTGACCAGGTGATCGCATTGGCATAAAATGCTGCATTGGGAGCATTGATGGTCAGATCATCACCTTTTGCCGTCCACTGTTCGTCATAACCGCCTTCCAGCTTATACTCACTGAATCTGCCCATATGGATTTCTGTCGCACTCGGTGCTTCCAGCGTTCCATTTCTGATATCTACAAATGGACTGATGTAAATCGTAGAGGCTGTTGTCTTCAGAATCACTTTCTTGCCGGATCCATCCAGCTTCAGATACTGAACCTTACCTGTTTCCAGATTCTTCGGTTCATCCGCATAGGTTATGAACTCCAGATCCGTTACACAGGAAGGCAGTGTAACATTATTTTTCAACTGCCCTGATGCAAGGAGTACAAAGGTATATTTTCCTTTATCATTTCCGAAACCGCCCGAAGATATCAACTTACTAATACTTGCAACTGCATACTCAAAACTGTCAAAACGACAAATCATATTTGCATGTTTCACCAGAACAGTTGCTTCTTTAGCCCTTACGCCATAACCTGTTCCCGTTTTTTCACACACAGCATATAAAGTAATCACCTGCTTATGTTCAGAATCTGCATACAAGTCAGAGGTAAAAAATCCATCCAGTGCGGTTCTTACCTTTGGCATATAAATCTCATATCTACGCTCAGAAATTTCATTGCTTTTGTTCCATCCGAATGGCTTTTCTTCCCATTTACCAGTTTCTTGATTATATGCCATACCTTTGCAGAGCACCGGTGTAACCATCTTACCTGAACGAGATACACTTCCATTGATCAATAATGTATGGTCTGATACATTATCCGGTGATACCATCCGCAGTTCAAAGTTCTCCTCTGCTTCCAGCTCACTTCCACTTCCTTTTACAAGCAGATTATTGATCACACCACGCTCTGTAAGGGTCATGGTAGAACCAGAGACTGCCGTCAAGGTTCCGCCTACATTTTCCAGAAAATGAACGGTCAGTACGCCATTCAGTTCCAGATTGCCGATCACTTTCAGGGTTCCGATGGATACTTCCTGTTTCTCAAATTTTCCATCAGAGACCTCATAGCTCTCTCCAACCACCTTCAGACTTGCACAGTTCAGTGTCTGACCGGTCAGATCCACATTGGCTGCCATGGTCACTGCCAGTTTACCTGTGTTGGTCCACTCTACATTTTCTGTAACCAGTCTGCCGCTGTAAGCAACATTCTGCTCTCCCACGATCAGCTTTTCAGAAAGATTATTCATATTTACAGTCAGATTCGACCACCGTATATCACTGTTATCCGGATATACGGTCAGAGATCCAGCTTTGCTCACGCGGATCTGTCCATTCGTTGCCGAAGTGGTCATAACTGTATCCGCATCTGTCAAAGTCAGAACCTGTTCCTGCAGATCAAGCAGAACTGCATGTCCCTGCTCCCGGTAATTCAGATCATTCTTACCAGCACTCACTGTCTTGTCTGCATTTACCTGACTAGTATTTACACGGATCACATAAGAGACATCATTCTCCGGCTGCTCTGCGATCCATTCTTTTGCTTCTGCAAGTGTATCCACGCCAGTCTGGTAGGATTCTGCATCCTCTCCCGGCTGATAGATCCAGTAAAGCTTCGTCTGATCTTCCGGTTTTGCTACAACTGTCAGGCTGCATGTTGCTTCATCCAGTGCAAATTCAACATTTCCGTCAGCCACGAAGTAGTCATTGACATCCTTGCCGGAAGATTTAATCTGAGCGATCAGATCTGCGCCAAGAATGGCGACCTGGTCATTCTCGGAAAAGGTTCCCCAGTCTTCAAAAGTGCCAGCTACATCAACAACATCTCTCTGAAGACGAATCTGGAAGTCATTGATTTCACTGTTGATATGAAATATCGGCCATTCCACAACATCAGCAGTTTTCTCTGCTACCAGTAATAATTCATTCGCATCATTACTTATTATCTTATTAACTGTACAGCTTTTCTGTGTAAATAATTTGGAGTCTCCCTTCATTGTAAGATTTTCGATCTCCATCTCTTTTGCATTTACACTGCTTTGTTTCAGATCAAACGTAGCATTGGTTGTTTTCCATTTATTTTTTACAGTCAGGCTGCTCCATTTTGTAATAAAAACATCATCTGTAACAAATTCAGTTTCATCATTTACCGTCAGATTACTGTTCATTGCAGTCTCTAACTTCTTTTTAATTCCATTTGAAGTATTATAGGATACCTCATTCCAGGTTACACGGTTGTGCTCCCCAAGTTTAACTGTAACAGAATCAGTACTTGTTGATGTATCCCCATCATTTGCCACTTCAATATTCATATTCTGCCAGTTCAAGTAGACATCACTGGTATCCTGCGAAGACTGAAAATCAGCACCAATCGTTACAGTATTATTTTGATCAACCGTTGCAGATTTGACAACAAATTTTATTGTACCGAAAGTCTTATTTTCATCATTGCTGATTCCTTCCACATTCACCGTATAGGTACCAAAGGAATATCCGTCTCCTTCAATAGTCAGCGTATGTCCGTGAAGATACAGCGTCGTGTTGCTCCGATCCTCTGTCTGGGTATAAGCAGGGACTGTCAGATCCTGCTCAATCTCAACGGAATAGGAAGAATATTCACCTTTTTTGATCTCTTCCTCTGCCGCTTCCAGCGGATTCCTGCCTTCTATATCAGCCGCTGTCCATGTCTGAAGCTGTGTAGTTGTTCCATCGGCAATACCATTTAAAATAACCGCTGGCTCTTTCACTTCTTCCTCAGACTTTGCTGAAAACAAATCTGAAGTGACTTCATCTGCTGTGATCTCCGAGCCTGGCTGTTTGTCTTCGCCCGAATCACTGTTCCCAGTGTCTCCGATATCTCCAGCCGTATCACTACTTCCAGTGTCTCCGATATTTTCAGCCGTATCACTGCTTCCGGTGTCGCCATCGGTGATGCCGGTGTCATTATCCGTTCCGGCACCATTGTCCGCCGGCTGCTCAGATACATTCGTATCTTCAGCCGCAGAAGCCTTCTCCTCTCCTTCCTCTGTCAGAGTCTCCACTCCATCAGAAGCTGTTATGGATGCAGCCAGTGTCTCCACCCCGGCACTCTGCCAGAGCATTGCAAAGACCAGCATCCAGGCAAGAATCCTCTTGCCAACTCTACTCTTTTTCATTGGAACCTCCTTCTTTTTCATTCGTTCTGTAAAAAGACATTCTTGTATAAATTATAGCACATTTTTCAGTGACTTTTTCTAAAAATTTTTCATATTTTTATTTTGAAACTTTCAAAAGTAAATTCCACCGTCTGCATACCCATGCCACATTTTGAAATCTATTTTTTATTATTTTATGGTTTTATTTTATGATTTGGTGAAATTAACGGATATATGAAAGAAAAGTCCCTTGTCTATGTATTGGATTTATTCATTTGATAATGAAGTTGGTTCTTCTTCCGTTTCTTCTGTTTCTGGCTCTTCTATAATTTTCAGATTTCTCTTTGCGACATAACCTTCCTTCCGTACACCATCCTCATCTATGAACGTAACCTTGTAGTAGTAATTTGTATTTTTGATGATAGTTGCTTCTATATTTTTCTTTAATCGGGTAACAATTTTGGCTCCTTTTTCAGGAAGTTCTTTTACATCACTTGCTACATAAGTCATAACTGGAAGTCCCACATTTTCCTGAAGATAAGGCTGAATAAAAATCCCCCATATGAATAACCAAAAATTGATTACAATAAAATATTTTTTGTATTTTTCTGCCGCCCAATTTGCAACTCTCTCTTGGAAACCAACAGGATTATTCATTTGATCATTTATTGTATCTTGAATTTCCTGCTCACTTGCAAAATCTGTTTCCAGCTCTACATTTTCTGAGATATTCTCTTCTTGAAGAGATTCATATGCTGCATCGACAGCCTCTTTAAAAGTTCCGTTTTTTTGCAGTGTTTGAGAAAAAATTTTGCCGTAATTAATACTCTCTAACTGATTAATCTGTTCAGCAATAACACTATCCGTAAAAATTTTCATTGATTCCTGAAGGTTCTGAATTGAACGCGCCGTATCAATAGTGCTTACTGATATCAATAATTTTGCAATATTTTGTATGCTATCTAGGCTCCTTCTAGATTCTTCCGCGATGTTTATTGCTGAAAACTGTCTTCCAATCTCTTCAAAAGATTCCATTGATTGTTTATAAGACTCTGATACCTTAAAAGGCGTATACGCAGCTTTCAATACTGCTGACACAGATTTTGATATATCTACATTTTCATACTCCTTCACCATTTCTGCTATTCTACTGCTCATAAGTTCTGCTGCTCCTGTAAATGCCGATGTGTCAAAGATCATTTCAGACAATGTTTTAGTTAATGGTATTAACGATTTCCTGATTTTTTCAAATGATTCTAAATAGGAATCATACGGCGTTTTCGAGTTATCATTTTTCATTTAGTTATACCTTCCAATAAAAAATCCCCAATTTCTGTTCTTGGTTTCAATTATACAACAAATTTCAACAAAGAAAACGTCATTTTTCCGTCAAAAGAGCATTAAGAAAAGGACTAGCAGCTCTGCCAGTCCAACTTAAATATTTATGAAACTCTCCTAAAGTTATTTCTATTTGTTTCAAATCGACATCCTTGATTTTTATTAAAGTCTTCTAGAGTTATATTTAAAGTTACCTGTCTTATAAACTTATATTCTCCCAACCACAACTCTGCATCTTTTCTTACAGAATGCCATCCCATAGAGCAGAATATCATTTCTCCCATCATTCAGCAGATATTCCTGATATCTTCTGTCTTTAATCTGATCCAGCGCATTTTGACACGCCTGCTCCATATCCTTGTATTCCTTTGTGTATTTCAGTTCCACAACAATACCTGCATCTGGATCATCCGTCTCCACGATAATATCCGCAAATCCTGCTCCAGCTTCTGCATTGGATTTTACCAGCCAGTCCGCATTTCCCGTGAGGATTCCTACCAGCAGATTATGATACGAGCTTTCTTTCTCTTCTTTTCTGGCTCTGGTATCAAAGACACTGACCGAATTGCTCAGGATCTTATTCAGATATTTTTCGATTTCTTCTGTATTTCCTTCTGCAAATGCTTTCCAGAAATTCTGCAGCTGCTCTGTGTTGGAAAAAATCGATTTCTTAAACCATTCCTGTATCTGAAGTTTGAATACTTCCCTGACTTCTTTGTTAGGAATCACCAATTTGTAGGCGCCAGCATCCGTCAGACCAGTCTGGGTCAGATAACCCGTGGTAAACAGGACACTCCAGAGGTTATCAATGCTGTTGTCGATTTCATCATAGGTCAGATCCAGCCGAATCTGTTTTTCAATCGATTCACCGGCAATCAGACTTTCAATCTCACTTCTGGTTGTCTTGGTAGCTTTGTCAATAAATCTCTTTACCAGATCATTTCCGCTGGTATTGATCCAGTAAGCTTCAGGTCTGGCATTTGGATCACTCCTGATCCGGTCCACATGATTCACCACATCCCACGGACAATAGACATCTGCATTTCCAAAGCGGTATCCATCATACCATTCCTTTGTCTCATCAAACCGGTTCTCCACATGATAATATGTAAAAAGTTCTTTTACTTCTTTATCCGTAAAGCCAAACTGCTCATCAAATCTTGTGTCCGTAATAGACAGAATCTTAAAATTATTAAGCCCTGTAAATATGCTTTCCTTAGAGACCCGGAGACAGCCTGTCAGCACAGCAAATTTCAACGCGTTATTGGTTTTTAATACTTTTCCAAACATTGCACGTATCAAAGTAACCATTTCCTGATAATACCCATGCTGGAAAGCCTTATCCAACGGCACATCATATTCGTCTATCAGAATGATCGTTTTTTTACCATAATGCTTGTATAACAGTTCCGAAAGTGTCTGCAAAGAAGAGAGTAACAGTTCATCGCTCATCTGATATGTTCCATCCAGAAGAGTTACCATCGATGTATATTTGTCTTTTTCTCTGTTAGTCAGACGAAAACTATTTTCCAGGAATTCAAAGCGTTCTGCCTCTTTGGCAATCAGTTCAATCATCTGATATTTTGCCGCTTCATAATCCAGTCCTTCCACATTTTTCAGCGAAATAAAGATAACAGGATATTTCCCCATATATTCTTTACATAACTGCTCATTACTGGAAATCGCTAATCCATCAAACAGTGCAGGATCTGTGCCAATCTCAAAAAAGCATTTCAGCATACTCATATTGAGTGTTTTTCCAAAACGCCGAGGACGGGTGAATAGGTTCACTTTTCCCCTGTTATCAAGCAGCTGCTCAATCAGCTTTGTTTTATCAATATAGTAATAACCGTTTGATCGAATCTCTTCAAAATTTTCGATTCCAACTGGTAATTTTGTCTGTTCACCCATGACTTACGCTCCTCCCCTCTGGCCTGATTTCGTTCATATACTTTACTAATAGTATAACCGCATAGCAAAGATTCTGGCAACTGTATTTATGTTACTTTTTACGGCTCATAATCCGCGATCATCTCGATGAATTCCCTCACTCTCTTCTGCTTCCACTCCGGCAGAGCATTGTAGACTCTCTGAACCGGCAGTCGGCGGGCCGGCTTTTCTGGCACTTCCCCATCTTCCATGAATTCTCCCATCAGAACATCCATGGACACATCCAATACATTGCATATTTTCATCAGGGTGTATACCTGTGGCCGGGTCTTTCCGCACATCATCTCGCTGATCGTGGATGCGGACAGTCCTGCTTCTCTGGCAAGGGATGACATGGTCAGTCCTTCTCTTTCACTGTACCTTCTGATCTGTTTCAAAATTCTCTCACATACCTTCTCTGGATCGTATCTCATAAGCGTGCTCCTTCTTCTTTCGATTTTTTGAAAGGTATTTTCGCTTTTTCGAAAATTCTTTCCTATAATCGCTTCTATATATATAACGAGTTTGTAGCTTTGTTTTGACACTTTTTGAAAAAAATTTTTAAATTTCTTCAAAAAGAGTCCGGGAACGTGTTCCGGACTCTTTTGTTCGATCAAAAACATTCTTCTTTTTCTTCTCTGCAATTGATGAATTTGCAGGTTCCTTTTTTATCTTCTGGAAATTCTGTGAAAATGCAGTTTTTGAATTTGCATTTTACAAAAGATACTCTTGTAAGCGTCACATCCTGGATAATGCAATCTATAAATACACACTTGTGAAATTCTGTTTCTTTAAACTTACTGTGTGAGAAATTGCATCGGATAAATTTTGCTCCGGTAATATAATTCTCTTTCCATGACATGCCAATGGCAACGCAATCTTCCATGCGGACCCATTCCAGACTGGAACGTTCCAGATGGATATTGCTGAGAATGCAGTAATTGAACATATCACTTTCCATATCCAGCAGCTCATAATCACTGCACATAAAATTGCACTTGATATATCCGTTAGCCAGGAACTTTGCTCCGATAACGATCCGTGTAAGCGAGAAATTGCTGTTCAACACGGATGTACAGAATAGTTTCCCACCTGTGATATGATATCCGTAATAGTTCTGATTCTGAAGGACCTTAAATTTTGCGCTCAATGTCAGGGGCATATTTTCACCTGCCTCTTCTCATGTCTCGGATACGGCTTTCTCTCATCCGTCAGATCCAGCAGATAGTCCACGCTCGTCTGATAAAACCTGGATAGTTCGATCAATGTCTCCAGGGGCACATGGATCTTTCCTGTCTCATAATCGCTGTACGTTGTCTGGCTGCAGCCAAGATGCTTTGCCAGATCTTTTTGTTTCAAATCTTTATCTTCTCTTAAATCTCTGATACGCCTGTACACAACTTTTACACCTCATTATTAACATAACGTAAAAGTCGACAGCATATTGATTTTTACCGGTATTTCCGGTAAGATTTTCCTTTTTCTTCCAAATATCGCTAAAAGAAACGCAAAAAACAGGTGCCACGCAGCACATGACACCTGTTCATCTTTCCTTTTAATAGCCAGTATAGCTGATGTTCATATCTACATTTCCTTTGATACCGGAAACGCTTCCTTTGGAAGAATACTGCCACATATCATATTTTCCAGAATATGTGCAGCTGGAATTGTACTGTGCCACCCAGATACAGTATCCGTTCAGTGCGGATGCATTCAGCTGGTTTGCATACCAGGACTTGCTGGCGTAAACTCCTGCTTTGTAGCCTCCATTTCTGACTGTCTGGCAAAATGCCTTTACAACTGCAGTACGGGCACTCTTGCTCAATCCGTTGGCACGTCCGCCGGATGCACTCTCTGTATCAATAAAGATCGGATATGTCACTTTATAACCGGATGCCAGAGACATGGCCATACTTGCCTCTTCTACTGCTTCTGCTTCGTTGACTGCCTGTGTAAAGAAGTACAGTCCGACTTTAATGCCTGCCTTTGTGGCACCGGAAATATTTTTCTTAAAGTACGGATCCTGAACCAGTGCTCCGCTGGAAGATCCTCTGTATCCTACACGGATGATTGCAAAATTGATACCGGAAGCTGCCACAGCACCCCAGTCGATATTTCCCTGATACTTGGATACATCGATTCCACGGTTACCAGAACTCTGTGATAAAGCTCCGTCACCTCCGAAGGTATACATCACACCGCCGATAACCTGATTACCGGTTATTTTATTGTGATTTGCATCATAATAATATACTTTTCCACCATCTGTTCTCCAGCCGGTGTACTGCGGAGATGTATAGAAGGTATCCGTAAATGCATAATCCTTAAGGGTCGCCTGCTTTGTTGCATTTGCATCTGTATACAGAACATTTCCTGATTTATCTTTCAGTACAACGGAGCTGTCAGAGAAGTCTGCAACCGTTACTTTCGTCTTCACAGAAGCCTCTTTTGTGGTTTCCTTTGCATCCGTGACATATGTAATGGTGGCTGTCACTTCTGCAGAACCTTTACTTTTTGCAGTCAATGTTACAGAATTTCCGCTGTCACCTGACAGTGCAACAACTCCTGCATTGGAACTGCTCCATTTTACCTGTTTGATCAGTGCACTTTCTCCCGTGATGTGAAGTGCAACTGCCAGAGAATCAGATGCGGAACTGCCTCCGTTATAGAGAGTTACTGTCTCCGGAAGAGTGACCGTAGCTGTTGTCGCAGCAACTGCTGCCTTGGCATTTGTATCCGTCGTCTGTTCTGCTGCCGCATAAACCGTTCTCATGGAGAAGATCTGTCTCAGCGCTGTGGTCAGGCTCTGCTCAGATGTACCCTCACCTTTGGAAGGGGGCTCCGGTGTGGTTGGTTCTGTTGGCTGTTCCGGGATAGTTGTCCCGCCGGAATTATCCCCGTCACCTTTGTCATCATTTTTACCCGGCTCTATTGGTCCGCCGGAATGATCGCCGTTGCCCGGTTCCGTCGGAGTGGTTGGCGTCGTCGGCTCCGTAGTAGTCGTTCCTGCACTCTTAGTCAGTGTAACGCTTACCATCTTACTGCTTGCGGATGCTTTGCTGAAATTGGATACATCTACATCTGCACGGGATACTTTGCTTGTAGATACTTTGCTCTCCAACAGTGGAACGGTATCATTCAGAGTACTTTCCTGCGGTACATCTTTTTTCGCAGTATCCTCTACCGCAGTATTGATCTGAGCTTCCATCTTGATCTCATCTTTGACATCTACTTTTTTGTACTCGATCTTGTCTTTGACAGTTGCCTGCATGGTACCCTTTTTCACTGCATAGGATCCTGCATTTTCCAGAGTAACCGTGTATTTTCCTGCTTCGATCTTATCAATATAGATGATGCCATCCTTGTCCTTATCTTCATAAGTGGAGACTTTTGCATTTTTCTTATCAGATTTTACACTGACAGAGAACTGCTCACCGGTCACAAGCTTGGATTTCTGATCCTCAATCTTAATCTTCAGATCCTTCTCGATAGAAGTACATGCAAGAGAAAGCTCTTTCTGATCTTCCTCAACCGGCTCTTCCTCTTCTTCCTCTTCTTCGATCTCCTCTTCTTCCACCGGTTCCTCTTCTGCTTCCTCTTCAGGCTCAGGACCCGGATCCTCGATCACCTGGGCTTCTGCTACTTCTTTCGGAAGGCTTTCATACCCATAGATCACATAACCTCCTGCACCGATACTTCCGGCTGCAACAACTCCTGCCAGGATCAATGACAGTAGTTTCATTCCTAAAATCTTTTTCATCTCTCCATCCCCACGCTTCAGTGTGTTTGTAGATTAATCTCTTCTGAAAATATCTCTGGTGTACACCTTTTCCTGTACATCATCAAGGCACTTATCATATCTGTTTGCAATAATTGCATGGCTCATTGCTTTGAATTTTTCCAGGTCATTGACCACCACACTGCCGAAGAAGGTCTCGCCATCTTTCAGTGTCGGCTCATAGATGATCACGGTTGCGCCTTTGGCCTTGATCCGCTTCATAACTCCCTGAATGGAGCTCTGACGGAAGTTATCACTGTTGCTCTTCATGGTCAGACGATAGACACCGATGGTCACGGATTTCTCCTTATGCTCATCAAACTCATTTTCCTCATCATATCCATAGTAACCAGCCAGCTTCAATACCCGGTCTGCGATGAAATCTTTTCTGGTACGGTTGCTCTCCACGATAGCCTCTATCAGATTTTCCGGCACATCTGCATAATTTGCCAGAAGCTGCTTGGTATCCTTCGGCAGACAATAGCCGCCATAGCCGAAGCTTGGATTGTTGTAATGGCTTCCAATACGCGGATCCAGACACACACCGTCAATGATCTGCTGGGTGTTAAGTCCTTTGCTCTCTGCGTATGTATCAAGCTCGTTGAAGTAAGCCACACGCAGAGCCAGATAAGTATTTGCAAATAGTTTTACTGCCTCTGCCTCGGTAAATCCCATGAACAATGTATCAATGTTCTCTTTGATCGCACCTTCCTGAAGCAGTGCTGCAAACTCATGGGCTGCCTCCACCAGACGCTCATCATCCTGATCCGTTCCGACAATAATACGGGATGGATACAGGTTGTCATAAAGTGCCTTACTCTCCCGTAAAAATTCCGGGCTGAAGATAATATTGCTGCTGTTAAACTTCTTACGGACACTCTCGGTATATCCAACCGGGATCGTAGACTTGATCACCATGATGGCATCTGGATTGTATTCCATTACCAGCTTAATGACTGCTTCCACTGCGGAAGTGTCAAAATGCTGGGTGCGGCTGTCATAGTTGGTCGGTGCTGCGATCACTACGAAATCTGCTGCGCTGTAAGCCGCCTTCGCATCCATGGTTGCTGTCAGATCCAGATTCTTCTCCGCCAGATATTTTTCAATATATTCATCCTGGATCGGAGATCTCCGGTTGTTAATGAGTTCCACTTTCTCCGGCACGATATCCACTGCCAGAACCTTATGATGCTGGGACAAGAGAGTTGCAATGGATAAGCCCACATAGCCGGTACCTGCAACTGCGATTGTATAATCTTTCATTGTATGTTCTCCATTTGTGATAATTCAAAGTCAATGACTTATTGTTCTTACTATCATTTGCTGAATCTTAAGTATAACACATTATGGCCTCTGTTACAATTCTTCTGGGTCTGCATTTTCATCTTAATGCTGCCCCACGTCCACTTCATCCGTGCTACCATTATAAGTCACACCATCCACATAAAAAATACCCGCGGAACTCCGCGGGGATAGATTATTTCAACGCTTCCGCCAGCCGGTCAAATGCTTCCTGCAATGTTGCCCTCGGGCAGGCGATATTGATTCGCTCGAAGCCTTCGCCATCCTTGCCGAAGATGGCTCCACTGTCCAGCCAGAGCTTTGCTTTGTTGACGATCAGATCTTCTCGTTCTGCTTCTGTCAGCCCAAGCTCTCTGAGATCCAGCCAGATCAGGTAGGTTCCCTCTGGCTCGATCAGGTGAATACCCGGCAGATTGTTGGCAATATAATCACGGGCAAATGCAAGATTCTCCTGCAGATATCCTTTTAACTGCTCAAGCCACTCGCCGCCTTCTTCATAGGCTGCCCGGCAGGCCACCAATCCCATCGTATTGAGCTGGCTGTAGCCTGCCTGATCCACCGCTTTTCGGAAACGATGACGAAGCTCCCGGTTCGGGATAAAAATGTTGGAAGTCTGCAATCCAGCCAGATTAAAGGTCTTGCTGGGCGCCGTGCAGGTGACGGAAATATCCGCATATTTTTCAGACAGACTGGCGAATATGGTATGCTTGTGTCCCTTCCACACAAAATCACTGTGGATCTCGTCACTGACTACGATCACACCATGTTTCACACAGATATCTCCGATCCGGCGCAGTTCTTCCTCTGTCCAGACACGCCCCACCGGATTGTGCGGACTGCAAAGTAAGAATAATGTTACCTTATGCTCCACGATCTTACGCTCCAGATCGTCAAAATCCATCTCATAATGTCCATTTACCAGCTTCAACGGGCTGTTCACAAGTTCCCGTCCATTGTCGCGGATCGCCTCGCTGAATGGATAGTAGACCGGCTGCTGCAACAGCACACCATCACCTTTTTCTGTAAATGCGCGGACTGCAGCTGCAATGGCAAATACAACGCCCGGCGTCTTCACCAGCCAGTTCCGCTTTACTTCCCAGTCAAAATGCTCCCGATACCAGCCAGCCACTGCCTGAAAATAATCATCCTTTGCTTCACTGTATCCGAAGATTCCGTGATCCACGCAGGCATGCAGCCGCTTCAGGATCGGTTCTGCTACACGAAAATCCATGTCAGCTACCCAGAGCGGCAGCACATCTTCACGTTTTCCACGTTCCACAGCAAAATCATATTTCAGGCAACTGGTTCCACGCCGGTCAATAATCTGGTCAAAATCATATTTCATCATTCTATCTCCTTTTCTGCCAGTCAGTGCATGGGCATCCTGTCCGAATCCAGCTGCACTGCTTCTCGATCCACCTGAATATTGCTCTCAGGCTTCAAGCGCCTGCCTCAAATCTGCGATCAGGTCATCTGCATTTTCAATGCCAACAGAAAAACGCAGGAAGCAATCCGTGATCCCCAGCCGCTCACGCACTTCCGGCGGCACATCTCCATGGGTCTGGAGCATCGGATAAGTGATCAGGGATTCCACGCCGCCAAGGCTCTCTGCATAAGAGATCAGCTTTACTTTTTCCAACACCCGTTTTGCTGTCTCCGGAGAATCTACATAGAAAGAAATCATACTGCCAGCTCCACGGGTCTGTGACTTGTTGATCTCATAACCCGGATGTGTGGCAAGACCCACATAGAGAACTTTCGTTACCAACGGATGCCCTTTCAACCATTCTGCCAGACGAAACGCATTTTTCTGCTGACACTCCATCCGCACAGATAAAGTCTTGATACCACGGATCAACAGGAAGCTGTCAAAGGGCGGAAGGGCCGGTCCCACCGTTTTATAGTAATAACGGATCTGCTCCGCCAGTTCCTTATTTGCAGAACATAGGAAACCTGCCAGGGTATCATTGTGTCCGCCGAGGAATTTGGTTCCGCTGTGTACCACCAGATCTGCGCCCAATGCAATGGGATTCTGGAAATACGGAGACAGGAATGTATTGTCCACGATGAGTTTCAGCCCATAGGTATCTGCCAGCTTCTTCATGATCCGCAGATCCGTCACCTGCATGGTTGGATTGCTGGGGGTCTCAATGTACAGTGCTTTTGTATTCGGATGCTTTTTGATCTCTGCTTCTGTGGCGGCCGGATCAGATGTATTTACATAAGAAAAGGAAAGTCCCTTCTTCGCTGCTGTGGTCGCGAACATTCTGACGGATCCACCATAGAGATCCTCTGTACATACAAAATGGCTGCCCGGCTCGAACAGTTCCATGCAAATAGAAAGTGCTGCCATACCGGATGTACAGGCTACCGTATCGTATGCACCCTCCAGGGACGTAACAATTTTCTCCAGTTCACTTCTGGTCGGATTGCTCTCTCTGCTGTAATCATAGCCGGTGGAACGTCCCATACCCGGGTGTGAAAAAGTTGCTGTCTGATAAATAGGGGTTCCCATGGAGCCGTAGGAATGGTCTCTGGTTACTCCTTCGGCTCCGTGGATACATCGGGTCTCAATTCCGTATTCCATATAGTTCCTCCTCAAGCATGTATTTTATTATTCCTATATGTTTAGTATGATTATATCTTTTGCAAAAGCAGATGTCAAATAAATTTCACAGACCATCAAAGAACTTCATTCCTTTCACCACAGCAGAAAAAGCGAAACACATGGACTTCCATGCATTTCGCCTTCTTTGCATTTCATTTTGTAATTGATTGGATGCGGAAACAGCTTCTGATGTCCATCCTAGATGTAATACATATTTTCTTCGTCCTGTTCCCGCTGCATACAGTCCTGCTCAAGATCAGCCAATGTCAGATTCTGAAGTATCTGGTCCAGGCGATCATTGACGCGGTCCACAATATCTTTCTGGATCGTCTCTGTCACAATGGAAGCAGTTCCTTCCCCATTGCCGGTCTCCGACTCCAGATGGTAAGAACCTTCCAGAGCTTCCACGATCTGGGAAACCGTAATCTTGTCTGCAGGATAATTCAGCAAATACCCACCCTGGGAGCCTTTGACGCTTCTGACGATCCTGGCCCTGCGAAGGCTTGCAAATACCTGTTCCAGGTACTGCGGGGATATCTGGTTGCGCTCCGCAATGCTTCCCAGTGACACATGCGTATCACGGGAATACATGGCGAGGTCGATCAGAGCGGTTACTCCGTATCTGCATTTTTTGGAAAATTTCATCCTTACTGTACTGCCTTAAATGCTTCGTCCAGATCCTGGATGATATCGTCGATATTTTCCGTACCGATGGAAAGACGGATGGTATTCGGTTTGATACCCTGATCCAGAAGTTCCTCTTCTGTACACTGGCTGTGAGTTGTGGTTGCCGGGTGGATCACCAGTGACTTCACATCTGCTACGTTTGCAAGCAGGGAGAACAGCTCCAGATTGTCGATGAAATCTTTTGCTTTCTGTGCATCGCCTTTGATCTCGAAAGTGAAGATAGATCCTCCGCCATTCGGGAAATATTTCTTATAAAGAGCCTGCTGCTGCGGATCCTTGGATACGGACGGATGATGAACAGCCTCAACCTGCGGATGATTATTCAGATACTCAACTACCTTCAGTGCGTTCTGTACATGACGCTCTACACGAAGGGACAGGGTCTCCAGTCCCTGCAGGAAGATCCAGGAGTGGATCGGAGAAATAGTTGCTCCGGTATCACGCAGAAGGATTGCACGGATCTTGGTCACAAATGCAGCCGGTCCTACAGCTTTGGTAAAGCTGATGCCATGATAGCTCGGGTTCGGCTCAGTCAGTGACGGGAATTTTCCAGATGCTTCCCAGTCGAATTTACCACTGTCTACGATCACACCACCAATCGTAGTTCCATGTCCGCCGATGAATTTGGTTGCAGAATGAACAACAATATCTGCACCGTACTCGATTGGACGAACCAGATACGGAGTTGCGAAAGTGCTGTCAACAACCAGCGGAATCTTATGTGCATGAGCGATCTTGGCAATAGCCTCGATATCTACTACATCAGAGTTCGGATTTCCAAGAGTCTCGATGTAAACTGCTTTGGTATTTTCCTTGATGGCAGCCTCTACTTCATCCAGATCAAAAATATTTACAAAGGTGGTCTCTACGCCGTATGCCGGAAGAGTATGCTCCAGCAGGTTGAAGGTTCCGCCGTAAATATTTTTTGCAGATACGATATGGTCACCGCTCTGTGCCAGGTTCTCAATGGTGTAGGTAACTGCTGCTGCACCGGAAGCAACTGCCAGAGCTGCAACGCCGCCTTCCAGAGCTGCAATTCTCTGTTCAAATACATCTTCCGTCGGATTAGTCAGACGTCCGTAAATGTTTCCTGCATCTGCAAGACCAAATCTTGCTGCTGCGTGATCGCAGTTACGGAATACATAAGAAGATGTCTGGTAGATCGGCACTGCGCGGGCATCCGTTACCGGATCCGGGCTTTCCTGTCCTACATGAAGCTGAAGGGTCTCAAATTTGAATTTTCTGTCTGCTCTTTTCAATTTTTCTGCCATGGGTCTGTACCTCACTTTATCGTTGTATGTGTGTTTGCGATTATATGCAGATCACCACCTTGACGGTCACTGATCTGTCTTTATTTACTCTGCGAACAGAGGTGTGGAATAATATCTGTCTCCACTGTCCGGAAGAAGTGCTACGATGGTCTTTCCTTTATTTTCCGGTCTCTGAGCCAGCTGGATCGCTGCTTTGAGTGCTGCGCCTGAGGAAATACCTACCAATACACCTTCATGTTTTGCAAGAAGTTTTCCACCTGCAAATGCGTCGTCATTTTCAATAGTAATGATCTCATCATATACTTTGGTATTCAGTACATCCGGAACAAATCCAGCTCCGATTCCCTGAATCTTGTGTGCTCCGCTTCTGCCCTCGGAAAGTACTGGGGATGAAGCCGGCTCCATAGCTACGATCTTCACATTCGGATTCTTGGATTTCAGATACTCGCCTACACCTGTCAGGGTTCCGCCAGTACCCACACCAGCTACAAAGATGTCTACCTGTCCATCGGTATCATTCCAGATCTCCGGTCCGGTCGTTGCTCTGTGTGCTGCCGGGTTTGCCGGGTTCACGAACTGGCCCGGGATAAAGCTGTTCGGGATCTCTTTTGCAAGCTCTTCTGCTTTTGCGATTGCTCCCTTCATACCTTTGGCACCCTCGGTCAGAACCAACTCTGCACCGTATGCTTTCAGCATGTTTCTTCTCTCAACACTCATGGTCTCCGGCATTGTCAGGATGATGCGGTAGCCTTTGGCTGCTGCGATAGATGCAAGACCGATACCAGTGTTTCCAGAAGTCGGCTCGATGATCACAGAACCTTCTTTGAGGATTCCTTTCTCCTCAGCATCCTCGATCATAGCTTTTGCTACACGATCCTTTACGCTTCCTGCCGGATTGAAGTACTCAAGCTTTACAAGAAGCTTTGCTTCCAGACCAAGCTCTTTCTCAATGTTTGTTACCTCCACCAGCGGAGTGTTTCCAATCAGTCCAAGTGTTCCTTTGTAAATATTTGCCATTTTCTTATCCTCCATAATTCCTATCCGTTTACTATGGTTTTCTTGTTGTTGATCGTATTATATTCCCTCTTTTCCTATTTGTCAAGTAGGTTTTTATGGCTTTTGCAAAGTCATGCATAAAAATAATCTGAAGTATGCGGGGGAGCTTGCTTCCCTAAGCATACCTCAGATTATTTTGGTATATGACGCGCAGCGGCATATCGAGCTTTTTAACTGCGTAAGCAGCGGTAAGCACCGCAAGGTGCGGAAAAGCGAGATGCATGACTTACTCTTTCACTACAACACCTTACTTCCATTTGCAGTCAGCCGGAATTTCATATTGAGGATTTCGGCTGCCCCGCGGCACATCATCATTCTTCCAAGAAAAATATCAAAATACTCATACATGGTACAGATACTTTCATCAATCTGCAGGTTCAAAGAGATCAGTTTCTTCTCTTTGATAATCTTCAGCTTTGCCTCTGTGACTGCATAATTTACTCTGTCATGGATATCAAAAGCAGCCCGGTCCTTATCCCTCACACGATTTCTGCGTACATCCGTCTTATCTGCAATGATTAAAGCCGCACTGACCGGATCTGTCGCTCCGCCTGTGGATTCATCATGATTACCGATGGCAGACATGATCGTAATACGGTCCTCCAGAGACAGATCTGTGCCTTCCAAAAGTTCATTTGCCAGAATAGCTCCATATTCTGCATGGCGGCTACGGTTCACTGCATTTCCAATATCATGCATAAAACCTGCAATCTTAGCAAGCTCGATGGTTTCCTCCGTTTTCTTTCTTTTTCTTAGTACGTGCCTATTTTACGTAAAGCCATCAGGCGGTGCTATCCTGCCTCCCTGAAATTCAGGTAAATTATAAGTAAAGAAGCTGTCGCATTCTGTTACTTCTCCAAAAACTGTGCCGGAGTCATGCCCACATAGCGTTTGAAGTATTTATAGAAGTTATTGAGGCTTGCATATCCCACCCGAAATGCGGCCTCCTGAATATCACATTCATGGCTGGAGAGCAGGCGACAGGCCTCCTCGATCCGAAGCTGATGGATGTAGGAAAGGATTGTGACACCCATATGCTTCTTGAACAGCCGGGCCAGATGGCTCTCGGTGCTGTATGTCACTTTGGAGAGATCCTCCAGTTCCATGTTTTCATTATAATGATTATGGATATATTCCAACATTACATTGACCGTCTCGTTGGACGTGAATTTCCAACCGATTGCACGAAAGATAGCTGCTTTGAGCTGCTCAAAATCCACCGGTTTGGACAGGATATCACTGACACCCAGGCGCAGGGCCTGCTGTGCATTTTCAAAAGAAGCAAATGCAGTCAGCACAATGATCTGCGCTCCTACTTCCCTGGACACTTCCTCGATCACCTGAAATCCATTTTTCTGAGGCATATGAATATCCAGAAAGATGAGGCGCGGAGATGTCTCTTTAATCAGTTGAATCGCTTCCTCCCCATCTTCTGCATTTCCCACGATCTCAATGGGGAGCTGCTCTTCCTCCAGAAAATGACAGATAATATTTCTGGTAGCCAGCTCATCATCACAAATCACAGCTTTAATCATCGTTCTCTTCCTCTCCGTCTATCCAGTTCTTGTAAGGGATCTCAATCGTCACTACCGTTCCCCCAGTCTTACCTGCCTGCAATTTCAGGACACAGTTATCTCCATAAGCACTGGTCAGCTTCTCATAGATCATAGAGAGTCCATGACTGCTGCCGCTCTGGATCTGCAGCTCAATCTGCCGGTATCGTTCCTCCTCCAATGCCGGGCCGTTGTTCCAGATCTGAAAATGAATCTGCTTCCGTCCCGCCTTTATGGTCACTATCAGTTTTTTCTCTTTTTCATTGGAAAATCCATGGGTAAATGCATTTTCCGCCACAGGCTGTAGGAAATTAAACGGTACGATGGCCTGCTCCAGTTCCGGATCCATGGATATTTTATAAGAAAATCCCACCGGATACCGCAGTTTCTGCAGCTTTAGATAAGCTTCCAGATAATCAAGCTCCACCGCCAGCGGAATCTGTCGGCCACGGATCCGCACCGAATAGCGAAGCATCTTCGACAAGTCAATGATCGACTGATAGAGAGGTTTCATGCCCCCTTCCAGTGCCTGGGCCGCCATACTGTTCAGCGTATTGAACAGAAAATGGTTATTGATCTTCAGATCCGTCACCTGAAGCTCGGAATCTTTCAGATGCATCTGCAGATCCTTCTGAATATCCAGCGAACTACTCAGATTCTTTTCTGTCTCAAATAGTTCCCGCCGGTACTGGTCAAATTCGCAGAAATTACGTATGGCCTTCGCCACCTTCCGAAGCAACTGCAGAATACCAAAACTACCGCTCTCCGGCATATCATACATATACACTTCTTCTGATGATTGCTTGCTGTTAGACTGCACAATATATCCACCCTGCACCCAGCCAAGAAGTCTGTCATCCCACAGAACCGGCACCTGAAAAATAGTCAGTCCGCAGGGACATACAAATGTATTTTCCGATGCTTCCCCACAATTCTGATCAAGCTTCAGACAATATGGATGATTTCCTTTTTCAATCCCGCATTTTTTGATGCAGGGTTCTGGAAAATAGTCACTTTTCAATACGACACGACCAGATGTATTCCGAATCACAAATGCCATGTGCAGACTCTCCAGAAACTGTGTGCGGACTGCCTCCACAGCCGCATAGAGCTGATCATTGGCACTGCTGCCCGGCAGCGGCCTGGTCTTATCGATCAGACTGTCCGGATCGATGGATACCGGACTTGCCACCAGCAGATGAACCAGCGGCACATCGCCTGTGTTGACAAATTCGTGCGTGCAGCCTGCAGGCATATGGAATCTGGCTCCCGGCTCAAAGATCTGTGGCTCTCCATTGATATAACCAATGCCTCTGCCTTCCAGCACATAGACAAACTGCTCCTCATAATGCACATGCCGGAGCATGGTCTTTCCCGGTTCCACATAGACGGTTCCTGTCCGAAGAGACGCTTCCTCTGATCCCATTCCCGGATATTCCGGTTCCATCCATTCAATATATCCCCAATCTGTCTCCTGCACCCGCATATTAAGTCTCTCCTTTTTGTCAACTGGCCTGTGATTATTATACACCATGAAAGAGGAGCTGTCACACCCTGAAATCATTCAGCCGCGTACAGCCCCTCTTTCTATATCATTATTTTACTTTTGATCAGTCATCAAAAGATCCAGCCGGGTACAGCGGGAATTTTGCAATCAATGCTTCCGCTTTTGCCTTGCATGCCTTTAAGTTAGCTTCATCTTCCGGAGCCTCTGCTACCTGGTTGATGATTGCTGCGATCTCACGGATCTCCGGCTCTTTCAGTCCTCTCTGTGATACAGCAGTCAGACCAATACGGATACCGCTTGTTACACCCGGTTTCTCTGGATCAAACGGAATCATGTTCTTATTTACAGTGATGCCTACTGCATCCAGTGCATTCTGCATGGTCTTACCAGTCAGACCTTTACTTCTTAAGTCAACTACTAACAGATGGTTGTCTGTTCCGCCGCTGACAATACGGAAACCGTATTTCTGAAGCTCTTCTGCCAGGCATTTCGCATTTACAACAACCTGGGCCATGATATCATGGAACTCCTGAGATGCTGCATATTTGAAGGACCAGGTCTTAGCTGCCACCTCAGATCCTGCCTAGAATCTCTTTCCCGGATATCCTTCCAGTGTTTTATTGGTAAATACGCTGCCGCTCAGTTCCATAACTGCCAGCGGTGCGGTACTCTCAGATGCAATCATCTCAATATTATGTTCCTGACGATTTAACTCCTCATCAACCAATGCCGCAAGTTCCGGGTCTGTCTGTCTTGTTACTTTAATCATAGCCTTATTCTCCTCTGCGTTTTCGTTTTTGGTTGTCCTTTGATATAAATCAATATATCATGTTCCACAGACTGATTCTATTCTCAAATCCGGTCTGTCATTTACCATTTTTTACTTTTCCTTTTACACAAACATCAAAATCCATCTACTTAGATGATACCCTGTGCTTTCAGAATAAGCTGTGCGATCACTGCAGACCCAATATAAGTACCGATTCCCTTCATTTTAATTAAAAATATAACAACTTCTACTCATCCCATCCATCAAACAACCGGATATTGACACAAATATTTCTGGTCACATCGCCCTCGATGGTGTCCAGGTCATCCATGTCGGATACAGGCGGAAGGTCCGCCTCGTCCTCAGACAGCTCCAGACTGATCCAGTCATAGACTGCTGCATTGACTTCTTCAATGGCATCATCCAGAGTATCCCCCACTGCCTCACAGCAGGCCAGATCCGGAAGCCATGCTTTCCATGTTCCGTTGTCCTGCTTTCTGATAATTGCCGGATATGTGAATTTCATACTTCTTCTCCTTTTCCATGTGCAGTTCACTGCTCCTGCAGTGCCCGGTCCTCCGCCATGCGCTGACCTGCAGCACTCATTCCACTGCATCGCCGCGGTCGCTGACCAGATGATACCCCACACTCTCCACTCTGCGTGACAGGCATCCTCTGCATTCCGCCGCTTCCTCGCCGGTGCAGATCTTATTGTCATAAAGTTCATAAGCTTTCCGGTTCTTCACCGGTGACAGATTGGGCATCACCACATTGGCTCCCCGCTCCAGTCCTTTTTCTCTTCCTCGCGGATCCATGGTGCCAAGTGCCGTGGTCGCCGGAAGCAATACCTTCGGCAGCATAATACGGATCACTGACAGCAGATACAACGTCAGCTCCACACTGCCTGCCGGTTCCTGCGCAAACCGGGTGTCATGGTGTGGGATAAAGGGTCCGATTCCCACCATCTGAGGCTTAAGCTTTTGTAAAAATACCAGATCCTCTGCCAGGCAGTCGTCCGTCTGCCCCGGACTTCCTACCATAAAGCCAGCTCCCACCTGATAGCCAAGCTTTTTGAGATTCCACAGACAATCCATCCGTTCGGACAGCTTCTGAGTCTCTGGATGAAGCTGGCCATAATGAACTGCATCTGCCGTCTCATGGCGCAGCAGATACCTGTCCGCCCCTGCCTCTTTGAACCGCTTGTAACTGTCATAGGATTTCTCCCCGATAGACAGGGTCAATGCACAGTCCGGCCAGCCCTTTTTGATCTTGCGGATGATAGATTCCATCCGTTCATCCGTATAGTACGGATCCTCGCCGCCCTGCAGCACAAAAGTACGAAATCCCAGTTCATAGCCATTTTCACAGCAGGTCAGGATCTCTTCTTCCGTCAGCCGGTAGCGGTCCGCATTTCGGTTACTCTTACGGATTCCACAGTAATAGCAGTCATTTTTACAGTAATTGGTAAATTCAATGAGCCCTCTGGTAAATACCTGATCCCCGTAGTATTTCTTCCGAAGCTCCACAGCCCGGGTCTTTAAGGCTTCCACTGCTTCCGGATCCTTATACGCCCGGATCAGTTCCACAAACTCATCCTTTTTAAGATTCTGATTTTCCAAAAAATCCTTTACGATCTTCTCCATCTGCGTCCTTACGTCCCCACTCATCATAATCATCCAGGAAATTATACTCCTGATCATCCTTATGATATCCGATCACCGTCCGAAGATTGATGTTGTGCACACTGTTAAAAATATTATATTCGATCACATCGCTGACCTGACGGAAATGCTTGATCAGCTCCGTCATCTCATCACGTTTGGAACCTTTTTCACCGCCGCAGGTAGCACAGTTCTCTGTAAAGCGGCATGCACACTGGATAAAATGCAGCTGATGATAGTCTCTCCATGCCTCAATATCTGCTTCTTTTACCATATAAAGCGGGCGGATCAGTTCCATCCCTTCAAAATTCTTGCTGTGAAGCTTCGGCATCATGGTCTCTACTTTTCCGCTATAGAGCATCCCCATGAGGATCGTCTCGATCACATCATCAAAATGATGTCCCAGCGCGATCTTATTGCATCCCAGCTCCTTGGCATGGGAATAGAGATAGCCTCTTCTCATGCGGGCACACAGATAACAGGGATTGCGGTCAACTTCTGCCACAATATTGAAAATATCGCTCTCGAAGACGGTCAGCGGAATATCCAAAAGCTTTGCATTATCTTGGATAATCTTCCAGTTGTCCTCATTGTAACCTGGATTCATCACCAGAAATACAAGCTCAAACGGGAATTTTCCATGTCGCTGCAGCTCCTGCATGAGCTTCGCCATGAGCATAGAATCCTTTCCGCCGGAGATGCAGACTGCGATCTTGTCCCCCTCCTGGATCAGATCATATTTCTGGATCGCACGCGTAAAACTTCTCCAGATGGATTTCCGGAATTTTTTGATCAGGCTTCGCTCGATCTCCTTGGTCTTTTCTTTTCTTGCGTCCTCTTCTTTCATGAAGCGCTCCAGCTGCAGACGCAGATATGCGCGGTAACCTCCGGTAATATTTCCCGCATCATATCCATGGGAACAGAGCAGTTCCACATAATCAAGGCTACGCTCACCTGTGTGACACAGAACCCACACAGGCTTATCCTTCGGGATCTCTTCATAGCGGTCAACAAATTCCTTCATGGGAACATTGATGGCTCCCTCGAAGGTTCCTCTCTGATACGTATCTGCCGGGCGCACATCTACGATGGTCACAGACCCGGGAGTCAGTTGTTCCAGTTCTTCTATGGTAATGGTCTTCATGCTTTTCCTCCCGTCTTCACCTTTGCCCGGGTGTCTGCGTCTGTCAGATCCTTCACCACTTCTCCGGCAATGATCAGTCCCACCACGGACGGCACGAATGCATTGCTGCCCGGAATTGCCCGGCGCTCCGTACATTTACGGACTGCTCCCGGCGGGCAGATGCAGTGCTCGCGGCAGCTGATAGCCATATCATCAATGGGCTCCAGCGGCTGCTCTTTGGAATATACAACTTTTAACTTTCTGATACCGCGCTTCTTCAACTCCCGGCGCATGACCTTCGCCAGCGGACACACACTGGTCTTGTAGATATCTGCCACTTCAAACGCAGACGGATCCATCTTATTGCCTGCTCCCATGGAACTGATGATGGGCGTTCCTGCCCGCTTCGCCTGCTCCACAAGCTCGATCTTTCCAGTCACTGTATCAATGGCATCCACCACATAATCATACTGGGTAAAATCAAACTGCTCTGCATTATCAGGCATATAAAAGGTCTTATAGGTGTTGACCACCGCATGGGGATTGATATCCAGGATCCGGTCTCTGGCCACATCCACCTTGTATTTTCCAACGGTACTGCGGGTTGCGAGAATCTGACGGTTAATGTTGGTCAGGCATACTTTATCATCATCGATCAGATCAAGAGTGCCCACACCGCTTCTGGCAAGAGCCTCCACCGTATATCCGCCGACACCGCCTACACCGAACACAGCAACTCTGGCATTCGCCAGTCTCTCCATATTATCTTTTCCAAGCAGTAACTCGGTTCTTGAAAATTGATTCAGCATTTATTTCTCCTCATCTCATTTGTTCCCTCTTATACTGCAACAAATCCCAGGAAACGTCAAGATGCGATTAAGAGCCATGCACATATTTTGAAACATGTACATGGCTCTTTCTTAACGTACAAACATCCGCACCAGTTTCTCTTTCCAGCCGGTGTATGGCTGATACCGCATGGGCAGATCCATCCAGGTGGATTTCTTCACAATGCTCTTCTCATGGCTGAACAGATCAAAGCTTTTCTTTCCATGATAAGAACCCATACCGCTGTTGCCAACGCCTCCAAAGCCCATCTCGGAAGTTGCCAGATGAATGATGGTATCATTGATGCAGCCGCCTCCATAAGAGGTCTCCGTCAGTACCTGTTGTTCGGTCCGCTTGTCTTCTGTAAATACATAGAGTGCCAGAGGTTTCGGTCGTTCCTGCACAAACCGAATGGCTTCCTCTATATCCTTTACCGGTATGACCGGTAAAACCGGGCCAAAGATCTCTTCCTGCATAACTGGATCCTCCGCTGTCACATCAGCAAGCACGGTCGGTGCAATGCGGAGTGCATCCTCCTGGACCTGACCACCTGCCACCAGTTTCATCGGATCGATGAGTCCACGAACCCGGTCAAAATGCTTCTGATTGATCATCTTTCCATAATCCGGGTTTTCTAAGGGATGCTCGCCAAACATCCTTCTGATCTCTTCCTTGATACAGGTCAGAAGCTTCTCTTTCACCGACTTTTCCACCAGCACATAGTCCGGTGCCACGCAGGTCTGTCCACAGTTCAAATATTTTCCAAATACCAGCCGTCTGGCAGTCAGCGGAATGTTCGCGGTATGATCCACGATGCAGGGACTCTTTCCTCCCAGCTCCAGCGTCACCGGAGTCAGGTGGGCACTTGCCTTCTCCATGACCAATTTTCCCACATTCACACCACCGGTGAAGAAAATATAGTCAAATTTCTGATTCAGAAGATCTTCATTTTCTTTCCTGCCGCCTTCTATTACCGTCACATAGTCTGAAGAAAATGCTTCCCGGATCAGCTTCGCCATCACAGCTGAAGTCGCCGGTGAATAGGCAGACGGCTTCAGCACACAGCAGTTGCCCGCTGCCAGTGCTCCGATCAATGGCTCCAGCGTCAGGAGCATCGGGTAATTCCACGGAGACATAATGAGCACCACCCCATATGGCTCCTGCACCGTAAAGCTTGCTGCATGGAACTGTGCCAGCGGGGTGTGTACCCGTCTGTTCCTGCTCCAGCTCTTCACATGACGTCTCACATACCGAAGCTCTGATAAAGTCAGCCCCACTTCACACATATAGGATTCTGCTCTTGATTTTCCAAGATCGGATCGTAATGCCTGGTAAAGCTCCTGCTCATATGTTAAGATGGACTGCTCCAAACGATTGAGCGCGTCGATCCGCGCCGACAGGGCGCGAGTCTTTCCTTCCATATAATAGGTACGCTGGGCTTCCACTATTTCTTTACTTTTTCCACAGCTGCCTGCGGATCCATCTCTCATTTCCACATCTCTCAACATGTTTTCCCCCTCACTGCCAGATAAATCTTCTCCAGTTCCTTCCGATCCATCAGCACCGGCACCGGATACAACGGATTAGCCTCCTTGTCCGCATGCTTCGCCATAATCGGAATATCCTTCTTACAGATCTCAGGAAAATATCTGGGAATTCCCATGGAGTCGTTCATCTTCTGGATCCAGTCGATAAAACACTGCGTAGCTTTTGCATCATCCATCTCCGGCTTCGCCACACCCGTATTTCTGGCAAGCGTTCCCAGCTTTTTCTCGCAGTCCGGACCATAGATTCTAAGAACGATAGGCAGAATCACCGCATTGGCAAGACCATGGGGAGTCCCGTACTGTCCGCCCAGAGAATGTGCTACCGCATGAATATAACCCACATAGGATTTGGTAAATGCAACCCCCGCACAGTAAGCAGCCCTGAGCATTCCTTTTCTGGCTTCCTTATTGTGTCCATTGTCATAAGCATTTTTCAGATGCTCATGGATCAGACATACTGCTTCCTCTGCCATAGATCTGGTCTCTTTTGTAGTGGAGCCGCCAATATATGCCTCTACTGCATGAGTCAGTGCATCCATACCGGTAGTAGCTGTAATATTAGCCGGAAGTCCTACTGTCTCATGATAGTCGAGCACCGCATAGCGCGGGATCAGTACAAAATCATTAATCGGATATTTATAATGTTGTTCACTGTCAGTGATAACCGCAGCCAGTGTGGTCTCACTTCCAGTTCCTGCTGTAGTTGGAATTGCGATCAGAAGTGGAAGCCTCTTATGTACTTTGAGCAGACCTTTCATCTGCTGAATGCTCTGGTGGGGCTTTACGATCCTGGCACCTGCGGCCTTGGCACAATCCATGGAGGATCCGCCGCCAAATGCAATGATTGCCTGGGCTCCTTCTGTCAGATACAGCTCTCTGGCCTCCTCCACATTCCAGATAGTGGGATTGGCCACAGTTCTGTCATAGATACAATAAGAAATATTGTTTTCCGTCAGGGTCTTCTCCAGAAATGAAGTAAGCCCCAGTCTGCGGATTCCCTCATCCGTCACGATCATTACTTTCGTGATCTTCTTTTTGCGGCATACCTCCGGGATACCTACCACAGACGGAATGATCTTCGGATTCCGGTACGGCAGGAGCGGCAGTGCCATCTTAAATACCATCTGAAAGCTTCGACAGTAGATTCTTCTTAATACAAACATAAATATTTTGCCTCTCAAACTAATTTTTTATCTATCTTGACGCAAAATATTCAAAAAATCAAGTGGTGTTCTGCACAAAATCTCAGATTCTCTGTGCACAGATGTCGTTCAAACAACACTTATCGCAGTAAGGCTTTGTTCTGGCAGTGCAGATCTCCCTGCCATGATAGACCAGCCGGTGGCAGAAATCGCTGCCTTCCTCCGGCGGGATCAGCTTCCACAATGCCATCTCCACCTTCTTCGGATCCTTGATGCCGTCCACCAGTCCCATGCGGTTTACCAGACGGATACAGTGAGTATCCGTCACAATGGCAGGCTTATGAAAGACGTCACCCATGATCAGGTTGGCACTCTTTCTGCCCACGCCCGGCAATGCCAGCAGCGCATCAAAATCCTCCGGTACTTTTCCGCCGTATTTTTCCCACAGGATCTTCATGCAGGCACTGATATCTCTGGCCTTACTTTTGCCCAGTCCACAAGGCCTCACAATTTCTTCAATATCATTTACATCTGCTTCTGCCAGGGATCTCACATCCGGATATTTCTTATAAAGTCCTTCCACCACCACGTTCACTCTGGCATCCGTGCACTGGGCTGCCAGCCGCACACTTACCAGCAGCTTCCACGCATCGTCATAATCCAGTGTACAGTCCGCATCTGGATACGCTTTCTTCAATCGGTCGATGATCTGAAGGGCCAGTTCTTTTTTCTCATTTTCTTCCATACTATATAGATTTCCTTTGTGTTTTTCGTATTCGCAACTGTCTCCAAACAGTTTGTCTGCGACCAGTATATCAGCTTACATCCATCCAGACAAGTCAGTCCCCATCCACGATCCGATACCCTACGCCTACTTCTGTAAAAATATACTGAGGCTGTGCCGGGTTATTTTCCATCTTCCGCCGGATATTTGCCATGTTGACCCGCAGGATCCGATTGTCATTCTGCATGTTTGGTCCCCAGATCTCTTTGATAATGAAATCATAGGTCAGCACCTTGCCTGCGTATTTTCCAAGAAGGCTCACGATCTTGTACTCATTCTGAGTCAGATTCACATCCCGGTCTCCCACATAGACCCGGTGCTTGTCATAGTCGATCAGCAGGTCTCCTGCCCGGAACTGCCCGGTCTGCATGCCTTCTGCCGTCAGAACAGTGGCTCTTGCATGGCGGATGGCTGTCCGCACCCGCGCCAGCAGCTCGGAAGTGCCAAAGGGCTTCGTAATATAATCATCTGCACCTGCATCCAGTGCTGCCACCTTATCCTTCTCGTGAGTTCTGGCGGAGACCACCAGAACCGGCATGGATGACCATTGCCGTACATTTTTCAGGATCGTCATTCCATCCATATCAGGAAGTCCCAGATCCAGGATCACCACATCAGGGCACTGGGAAGTGACCATGCTGTAGCCTTCCGCGCCTGTCGTAGCGATCAGAACATCATAATTATTTGCCTCCAGAACTGTTCTGAAAAAATTCCGGATACTTTTATCATCTTCGATCACCAGCACTCTGTCCTTAATATCCATCCGTGTCCTCCTCATTCATGGGCAGCCAGAAAGAGATTCTTGCTCCGCCTTCTGCCCGGTTTTCTGCATGCATACCGCCTTTGTGTGCTTTTACAATACTGTGGCAGACAGACAGGCCGATTCCCATATTCCGCTTTGAATCCGACTCTTCCTCGTCTGACGAGATCTTTCCTTCAAACATGACCGGCAGCACTGACTCCTTAATTCCCTGTCCATCATCCTCCACAGCGATCTCCACCCGCCCCGGCGTGTGTGTCACTATGATCCAGATCTTTGTATATGTCTTCCCATGGAGCACTGCATTTTCCAGAAGATTCACCAGCACCTGTTCGATCAGGACACCGTCCATAGCTACCATAAGAAATTCTTCCGGCATCTTCACTTCCACCGATGCCTCCGGGAAGCGTTTGTTGAACTTGATCACTGCACTGCTGATGATCTCCTCCACCACCTCGTCCTCCGTATTGATCCTGGCATTTTCCCCATTGATCCGGGTTACAGACAGAAGGTTTTCCACGATTCGGATCAACCACTGTGCTTCATCTTTAATATCCTGCACCAGCTCCATCTCCCGTTCCTGTGTCAGAACCTTCTGATTCTCCAGTATTCCTGATGCAGACCCCACAATGGATGTCAACGGTGTACGAATATCATGGGATATGGCCCTCAGCAGGTTAGCTCTGGTCTTTTCCTTCTCCACTTCCAGCCGGATCTGCTCCTGTTTCTTGATCCTGGTAGTCAATGCGCTGACACAGATAGATACTGCCAGCATGGTGAGAAATGTCATGGGATATCCTGTAATTGTAAAATTCAATGCAAAATAAGGATAGGTAAAGATATAATTCACGCCGATCACCGCTGCCATGGAAGCAATGATGCCATACACATAGCCATCCGTCAGCAGAGAGATGAACAGCACCGCCAGTACGAACAGCATGGGCACATGAAAATCCGAATTCGATACCCGATGGAGCAAATAGGAAAGGCCTGATGTAGCTGCCAGGATCGCTGCCGTGATCGCCATATTTCCGATTCTTGTATGCTTCTCTTTCATAATTATGTGCCCCTTTTATTTTCTGTTTTTATCATAGCCCAGGCAGCATCAAGTGTCAATGTGCCAAGGGCGTCTCATACCACAAAAAGGCTGCCCGCTTCAGGCAGCCTTCCCGTACTTTTTCTCTACTGATACAGGGATTTCCCGTATTTGATTTTTCCAAAGATCTTCTGCACCAGGATCACCGGCAGGCTGATCAGAATATATAGGGTAGGGATCCCACCCAATATTCCCATCGTGCCTACCAGAAACATACTGCCAATCTGATTCATGTCATTCCCTCTTTTCTGTCTGTTTTCTTGATTGCAACGAGCATAGCACATTCCCTTTTTCAAATCTACGGCTTTGGCAGCATCTTAACCATGCATTAACTTAGGCTTTTTTCTTCTTAACCGGTTCTTAACCCTGTCATATTTTGCCTTGTCTTGTCATATTTTCCATAAAAATCACAAACATTTTGCACAAAAGACCTATCATTTTTACAAAAAAGATAGTATAATTTATCTATGATTTCAAGTATCAGGAGGGAATAGTATGGCAAAAGAAATGATTGCAATGCTTCTTGCTGGCGGACAGGGCTCACGACTCTATGCTCTGACTCAGAAGCTTGCAAAACCAGCAGTTCCATTCGGCGGAAAATATCGTATCATCGATTTTCCCCTTTCTAACTGCATAAATTCAGGGATTGATACGGTGGGTATTCTGACCCAGTATCAGCCGCTGGTTCTGAATGAATACATCGGCAACGGACAGCCGTGGGATCTGGACCGTCTCTTTGGAGGTGTGCACGTACTGCCGCCTTATCAGAAGGCATCCGGTTCAGACTGGTATAAAGGTACAGCAAATGCAATCTATCAGAACATTTCCTTTATTGAGCGCTACGATCCGGAGTACGTGATCATCCTTTCCGGTGACCAGATCTGCAAGCAGGACTACAGCGATTTTCTGCGTTTCCACAAGGAGAAAAATGCAGAATTCAGTGTAGCCGTTATGGAAGTACCGTGGGAAGATGCATCCCGCTTTGGTCTGATGGTAGCTGATGAAGATGACCGTATCACAGAATTTCAGGAGAAGCCAAAGAATCCGAAGTCCAATCTGGCTTCCATGGGTATCTATATCTTCAACTGGGATATTCTAAAGAAATATCTGGAGGAAGATGAGCAGGACCCGAACTCCGAAAATGACTTTGGAAATAATATTATTCCGAATCTGCTGAAAGATCATCGCCGCATGTATGCTTATCATTTTAACGGATACTGGAAAGATGTAGGAACTATCCCGTCTCTTTGGGAAGCGAATATGGAAGTCCTTGATCCGGAGCACAGCGGTATCAACCTGTTCGATGACGACTGGAAGATCTATAGCCGTAACAGTGGTATGTCCGGTCACAAGATCAGTGCCAATGCTGTGGTAGAAAATTCGATGATTACCGATGGATGCCGTATCAAAGGAACGGTCAAACACTCCGTTCTCTTCTCCGGTGTTCAGGTCGCAGAAGGTGCTGTGGTAGAAGACGCTGTTGTCATGGGCGGTACTGTCATTGAGTCCGGTGCAGTAGTAAAACACTGTATCGTTGCTGAAAATGTAAAAATCGGCGAGAATGCCGTGGTTGGTGCAATGCCAAAAGATGGTGAGCAGTGCGTGGCAACCATCGGATCCGGTGTGACCATCGGTGCAGAGGCTGTCATCGGCCCCAATGCCATGATCAGCGATAACGTAGAAGGCGGTGAAGAAAAATGGTAAATTCCAATACAAGAACTCTGGGAATCATTTTCCCCAACAGCTATGACTATTTCGTGCCGGAACTGGTTGGCCTTCGTCTGATGGCATCCATCCCGTTCGCAAGCCGTTACCGCCTCATTGATTTTACCCTGTCCAGTATGGTGACCAACGGTATCTCCAATGTGGCAGTCGTTGTAAGCAATAACTATCAGTCTCTGATCGACCATCTGGGAAGCGGCCGTTCCTGGGATCTGGTTCGTAAAAATGGCGGCCTGAATATTTTCCCACCAAATGCATACAGTTCTTCCAAGCCATATGTTGGACGAGCTGGCGCACTGGCAAATATTCTGGATTTTCTGAAAAAGCAGAAACAGAAATATGTCCTTCTGGCAAATGCAAATATCGCGTCCAACTTTGATTTCAGAGCAATGGTGGATGCTCATGTTGCAAGCGGCGCAGATGTGACACTTGCTTATCGGGAACAGGAACTTCCAAAGGGCTTTGTGGAAGCTCCAGATGATGCCAAAGGTTACTACTACACCCTCCGCATGGACGAAGACAAACGCATCAATAAGCTCTATGTGAACCCGAAAGACAAAGGTATCCAGAATTTCTATCTGAATATTATGGTCATCAGCCGCGAACTGCTGATCGATCTGGTCAACGAAGCTTCGCTTCTTGGCAAAGAATATCTGGAGCGCGATGTACTCCTTCCGAAGCTGAGCAAGCTGAATGTACAGGGTTACAAATACGACGGCTACACCGCTTGCATCACTGGTCTTAAGAGCTACTTCGATGAGAACATGAAGCTTCTGGATGACTACAATCAGGATGCACTGTTTGGCAAAGCTCCAATCTACACCAAGGTTCGTGACGATACTCCGACCCGCTACATCACTGGCGCAAAGGTAAGCAACATCATGGCTGCTGATGGCTGTATCATCGAGGGTGAGGTAGAAAATTCTATTCTCTTCCGTGGTGTGAAGATTGAGAAAGGCGCCAAAGTCAAGAACTGTATCCTCATGCAGGACACTGTGGTAGAAAAAGGTGCTGATATTGAATACCTGGTAACTGATAAGCAGGTAACGATCACCTCCGGCACTGAGATGAAAGGGACGGACAGCTATCCGGTCTATATCGCCAAATTCAGGACTGTATAGAATACGCTTTTCAAAAATTGTACATAAAAAATGGGGGCTGTAAAAAAACTCCCCTGACAGAAAAATCGCCCAGACCGTGAGGTCTGAGCGATTTTTTGGTATAATTAATT